>NZ_JBYCCV010000105.1:0-12038 GCF_057473825.1 Aliterella sp. E5.1 | reverse complement strand
GATGAGCGTGAAATTACTTTAATTCCTTCTGATAACCATCAAACAAACAAGCCTCATTATTCATGGTATGAATCACCGGAAGATTGTCTTGATGATCTGGCATCTACCATGGCTCGACAAGACCCTAAATTTGACAAGGATTGCTGGGGTCCCCATCGCAAAAAAGTTAATAAACATGATCGCGATATAGAAGGTTGTAAGGAGTTGCAATCAGCATTTTTATTGCCCAATGGAGATTTTTTCATGACAGGGAAAGGGAAAAAAGTTCCTAAGCCGCTCAAATCGCCAAAAGGTTTTGGACGTTTTAAATGTAACGAAATCGTTACAAAAAACTTTTTTGCTACCTAATTTCAAGGTAACTGGTTTTCTGTGCTTTTGTAAGTAAAGAGTCCTTCAAAAACGATATGCCAAACTTCCTAACCCAAATCAAGGAACTCGATGCCTGCACCGCGCAACTTGAATCTGACTCAATCGAACCAAGGCGATTGCACAGGCAGAAAGTCCACACTGTTGCAAAAGCCCAAAAGCAATAGAATAGCGAACGTTTTTTTGATTTCAAAAGTCCACCCTAGTTGCATTTAGTAAAATTATGGTAGCCCATAGACTAGACGAAGCCTGTGTTTTGACCGAACATATCCGAACTCGACTTGACGTAGAAACCCATAATAAGGTTTTGGCAGAAGCCAAGCGCCAACGAATAAGCAAAACTGCTTTAGCAAGGAATGCCATTCGAGAATATCTCAAAACTACAAAACCCTCAGTAGCATAGGCTTTTAAGGGTTTTGTAGTTCGATGTTTTGGTCATCAAAAACCAATAGTTAATTTCTCAAGGCTATTGAGCGCTGCCCAAAGCTTGGCGGCAAAAGCAGCACTCCAGCCCCTACCAACAAACAATCTCAATACCCTAAATGCCAAAAGCATCCTGCTTGTAACAGGATGACGAGGCGAGGGCTTGAGTGTACCTACCACAAGGAGATGTGGCTTATGTACCCACTACTAAGAAACAGTAGCTATGTATAGATTACCAATTTCACCTAGAAATAGGGTAGACCTTACCAAAAATATTTCGCTACATCTGTCAGCGCAGCCGGAGGAAAGTCCTGAAATTTACTCCGCGTTGCCTTCACATCTAGACAAGTTAATCGATTTGCCCTGGAATCCCGACCATAGCAGGCAGATTGATTGGTGGTTGTGGTACATCCAGCAAGAGTTTGAGTTGGTTGGGGGTGAGTATTAATGCTTACCCTAAGACATAAAAACGAGTTACGTAATAGCTGCATTGACCCAGACATCGCCCGGTTAAACTTCCAAAGCATTAAGAGTTCAGCCATTTATGGCTACCTTTGCTACTCAGAAAAGCTAGAACGTACTAATACTGGTCGGCTGGCTTCAAAGTATTTAGACCGATACGCTAATTCTGAAGCTGGGGCTTTGTATTGTTCTGGTCTTGATCCCTTAAACAACTGGCAGCCGATGGCGTGGGGGAGTTTGAAGCCTGACAGTCCTAAAGAAGATTATCGGAAGCCAGGGAAATTCATCAAATATGAACACCCTCCCCAGGTTGAGACACGGGCATTCTTTCTCCAAGTATCTCTTTCACAAAGCTGGCGGATTGCTAAAAAACAAAAAGGGGATTTTTATGAAGCGTGGTTTCAAAGGTTTTGGAAAAGCGCCCTCATCTTCATCAAACAGGAATATGAGGACTGCGTTGAAGGCGCTCAAACAAGTGGATCTACAAACAGAGCGGAATCGAGCGACTCCAGAAGCGTTAGAGCGCTTTACGAAGCTTGTGAACGAGGGGAATATTCAGAAGTTGATCGATTACTTCAAGCAGTATGGGATCGACCCGGAAATCACTCGACTGAATCTGAATGTATTGATAGCCGAGGAATTAAAAGACTTGGCTACTTAGACGACGGCAAAGGCTTTTGGGAATCGGTTCTTAACGACAATACTGTCTCCATAACTATTGCTGAGGGGGCAAAAAAAGCAGCCTGTTTGCTTTCTGCCGGATGCACTGCGATCGCCCTACCTGGAATTTATGGCGGCTACCGCAGCAAAGATGCCCAAGGCAACAAAATCGCCCCTCACCTAATCCCAGATTTAAAAGTAATCGCTCAGAAAAAGCGACCCATTTACATCTGCTTTGACCATGACCTCAAAGAGCAGACTATCCGCAATGTCAATATTGCCACCAGCCAACTAGGGCGGCTATTTAAAGCATTTGGATGTGACGTTAGAGTAATCAGTCTCCCTGGTCCAGAAAAAGGCGTAGATGACTTTATCCTGGCGAGGGGAGTTGATGAATTTTGGCAAATCTATAGTTCTGCCCTGCCTTTGTCGGCGTGTCAGACCAGCCCGTTTAACCAACTAAGCTACGAACCTAATATTGTCATCTCGACCAAGTATTTAGGAAACGTCGATATCCCCGATGATGCCAAGCTAGGTGTGATTAAAGCGCCCAAGGGTAGCGGGAAGACTGAGGCGATCTCTCTGTTGTGTCAGCAAGCCTACGAGAACGGGCAGCCTGTAATTGTGCTGACTTATAGAGAGCAGTTAGGTCGAGAACTGGCGCGACGGTTTAAATTGCCCTACAAAACTGAACTTGGCGCTACACCAGAGGGAAAGCTTTACGGGTTTGCCTTGTGTGTCGATTCTTGTCACCCCCAAAGTGAAGTTGGGTTTATTGGGGATAGTTGGGGCGATGCTCTAGTTATAATCGACGAATGTGAATCGGTAGTGTGGCACACGCTCAACAGTGCTACTTGTACAAAAAACCGTCTTCCTATCTTAAAAGAAATTCAAGCATTACTCACTGGAGCGTTAAGTAGTGATTCTTTGGGTCGGGTTGTCCTTGCCGATGCGGATATGTCTGACTTAAGTATTGATTTTGTTAAGGGCATAGCAGGGCAGCCAGACTTACAACCTTACGTAATTTTGGGCAATTACAAAAGCGAAACAGGCACTTCTGTTTTCAGCTATCCAACTTCTGTGGACTTGTACGCCAGTTTAAGCAAGAGGATAAATGAAGGTGGCAAGCATATTATCTTCAGTGAAGGGCAAAGGGTCACAAGTAAGTGGGGGACTCAAAATTTAGAGAAGATGTTAAGCGAACAGTTTCCTCATGTGCGAATTTTAAGGATTGATAAAGAAACAATCGCAGATCCCAACCACCCTGCCTATAGGTGCATTGACAATCTAAACGAAGTTTTATCTCAATGGGATGTAATCATCTCTAGTCCTGTGCTTGAGAGCGGCGTTTCTATCGACCTCGATAATCACTTTGCGGGAGCGTGGGACTTTTCTTCTGGACTTATTTCGACCAATAATGTACGTCAAAGACTTGGACGAGTCAGAGACACTAAAGTCCCCCGCCATGTCTGTATGCCTGAGCGAGGTTTGCCTTTCAGTTTTATCGGCAATGGGGCTACATCTCCCGCCGCCTTGCGTGATGGGGAACTGAAGAAGTTTAAAGCTAACTCTAATTCCTTACTCAATGCTGGAGTTACTGTCGATGAGTCCGGCAGCGTCAAAATGAATCCAACCGCACTAGAAACTTTTCTAAAGATGGCTAGTCGCGTCAATGCTGGCTTTCATAATTACCGAGGGACTATTTTGGCGGATCTAGAAGCAGAAGGCTGTAAAGTCTCACGGCTAGAGTCTCAACTCGATCTAGAAACAAAAGAAGATTTGTCTGAATCCATCACAGAATCTAGGGACGAATTGACAGAGGAGGAAGCAAAGAGGGTAGTGGAAGTAGACCCCCCTTGGTCTGAAGTTGAATACGAAAATCTCAAGTCTCAAAAGACCAAAACCCCAGAACAACGCCGTTCCCAAGTCAATTACGAAATCAAACAGCGTTATCTAACCCAACCAACTGTAGATATTACTCTCAAAGACTGGGATGGCTGGCATCCACATCTACAGCTACACTACTACCTAACTGTTGGCAATCAATATTTAAGTGACCGCGATGAGAAACGGTTTAAAAGTATCGCTCTTGATGGGCGTTCGTGGATTCCTGATACTAACCGTGTCTTGTTATCGAATAAGGTCAAGGCGTTAAAAGCTTTAGGGGTAGATAAGCTTCTTGTCTCCGGCATTGATTGGACTTCTGACAGTCCCGAAATACAGCAGATTGCAACTACTGCCCTAGCCTGTGCCAGGGATCTTAAGCTTTATCTGGGAGTAATGATAACTCCAAAAAGTCAATCTATGGCGATCGTGCAAAATATTCTCAATCAGACACTAGGGTTTAGGCTTAAACGACCACCAAGGGGAGAACCCCAGTTTATTGAAAAAGGAATTGACAGCGAGGGCAAGCGACAAAGAGTTAGGATTTATAACTTTGTCCCTCCCAGCGACCGGGGAGAAGTTTTCGACCGTTGGCTGCTACGAGATGCTGAAGCTACTAAACAAAAAACTGTAACAAGCTCTGAACAAATGGATCACCAAACGCCTATAGATATATTAAAGGGTTTAAGCGATCCATCTTTAAGTGATCCATCGACTAGAAATGTAACAAGCTCTAAACAAATGGATCACCAAACGCCTATAGATATATTAAAGGGTTTAAGCGATCCATCTTTAAGTGATCCATCGACTAGAAAATTACAAACACCCCAATTAACTCAAGGCGTTACTGTCACAAAAGTAGAGCAGGTAAAACTGGCAATTCAAGGAAAGCTTCGGCTACTTTTGGACGCTGGGCAGAAGATAAACCAAGCTGCGATCGCCCAAATCGCGGGAGTAAGCCAAGGGTACATTTCCCGGTTCAAAAAATTACTACTTTTTCTACTAGAGGACTCTTATAGCCAAAGTAATAATTTTCCTGACCCTCCCCCAGACGTTAATGAAATGCAGTGGATGGGTCAGGAATACTTGCCAATCCTTGCCGAATCGCCAAAGCGCGAACTGCTTGAGGAGGCTTTGTCGGCCTTTGAGAGCTATGGGTCTAATGTCTGGCGACAGGTCTGGAATGCTACGCCAGCCACAGCACAAATAAGAATACTCCAAACGCTGATGTTAATTCTCACACCAGGGGAATTGCGCTCAATCATCGCCTCTGGAGGAATATGTTGATTCTTAACCTTTGGCTTGACGGTCGAGTATTACCGAAGGCACGACCCCGCGTAAGCAACGGTCATGCTTACTTGCCTGATGCCTACAGAAAGTGGAAACACGATGCAGTCTTAGAACTGCTATGCCAGTTGGGTAGTCGAGACAGCTTCCCAATAGCAGCCCCAGTTGCCGTCGAAATCGCCTTAACGGGTTCTTCCCATCGCGGCGACCTAGATAACCTAGCGGGGGCAGTTTTGGATGCTCTAGTTGAAGCTTCTGTACTAACAAACGACAGATTAAGCTGCGTCCCTAAGTTAGTGGTAACTCATACCACTAACGGCAAGTGTGGCGCAACTATTGCGATCAGTGAACTTATACTTACGGAGCTAAAATCATGAACTCAAACGACAAATTAGCAGAATTAATGACAGCAGCTACAACGTTAGCCGAGCAAAAAGTTGACGGGCATTTAACAATTTTAAAATTCACTACTGGGTGGAAGGTAGCTCTTAGCACTCCTAATCTTGACACTAGGGGCGCTGGTAGAGAAGAAGTTGCAATGTTACCAGCCTTTAAAACCCTGGAGGAGGCGCTGGAATATTTACTACAAGAGCAGATTAACTTTCAAGATTTTGATTTTTGGAGCGACCCCAACTGGCAGGCTTATGAGTTTTTGGATCGCAGAACAAAGCATTGAAGAGATAGGTGGTAGGATTAACCTCTAAAAGTTCTTTGCTGTGGAATATGTATGGGTTACTCTCCAATTATTAGTGAACTAGAAAGGCTTTTAGAAACCTGGCTAGTTGAAGGTTCAATAAATGAAGATACTTACAAAAAACTTATGGGAGATGCCAGCCGGATTTTTGAATCAATGCTCGTTGCTCTCCCAGAAGAAACAATTTTAGCTTTGGTAAAAATGCGGTTTAAAACAGATCATTCTGTTGTTCTAAAGCAACTCAAAAATATTGCTGACAGTCGAGAACGTCCAACAAATGAGTAAAAAATATAACTACTTCTATAGCAATTCACCTGTGTAAATTGTATAGTACAAATATACTAAATTAATGGCTGATGAGATGGGGGTTGACTTTTTAAAAGCAGTTCAGCAAGGAAAAATTGAGTTCGAGGCTCCGTAGTATGGTTAGTTCAGCATGGCATTTCCTCCCGGAACGAACGGACGAGCAATGCAAAGTTCTTTGGGAAAGTGGAGAACAGAAACTTCCAGGGCTAACAAAATCCGCAGCAATCATAGCGGACATGGCAGAGGACGATGAAAAGCACCTGGGCGCGGTGGAGTTTTATTATCGTGCTGGCGAAATGACCTTAGAGCTTAATGAAAAGCTCAGTCAAATCAAGTCCGGTAACTTGAGCAGTATTGAGGAAACTTTTTTAGTGCAAGCCGAAGTCCTCCATGCAGCCTTTTTAAAGTGGTTGCAAGTAGCGAATTCCCAGACCCACTCAGTAGAAATAGAGCGCTACACAAATATGGCTTTAAGGTTTCAAAAGCAGTGTCAGCGCACCCTTGGAGTTTTGGCAGAAATGAAAAATCCTCGGCGTACTACTACGTTTATCAAAAACCAACAAAACGTTCTGAGCATGGAACCAGTAAAGCATCAAAACCAACTAGAGCCATCGTTGTATGCCGAGAATCTGGACAGAATTACAGCGTCAGCGCCAATCGGAGTTAATTCGTCAGCAGCGTCCCTGGACGCATAGCACGGGTCCAAAAACACCAGATGGGAAAGCTAAAGTTTCCCAAAATAGGTTAGTACACGGCTTTCGGTCGAAGCCAGTGCGCCAGTTAATCTCCCGACTGGCAGCAATGGAAAGAGAAGTGAAGGGCTATCTTTCAGTTTGAATGCTCATGTCAGAGGAAAATTTATAGAAAAATTCCTACCTAAATTTGGCATGAATTTTCAGCTTTTGCATACTTCTCGGCTCAATACCTATAGTCTCGATACATCCGTGCTAGGCTCTCAAGAGCAGAAGCGATTGCCTCAAATTCAGTATCCCCATAGCCAATGCTCCTAAAACTAGGTCCGTCTAGAAAACCACTGGCATTTACTTGAGCGACCCAGCGCCCGGTTTCCTGGGGTAGCGTAGTGACATTTAACAATTGGGGGACAGCTGTACAGTGCCAAATTAAATGACATTGAGACAAATTCGTGTCGTTAAGTAAAGTCGCTCTAACGCCGGATTGTAGAGAGTTTGCTTAACAACCTATCATCAGCTGCAAAGGATTGTTAAACGTGGTTCCAAGGGAAAAACCAGTAGAGCTAAACTTAGCTGCTTTAACGACACTAATTTGTCTCCACGACAATTAAAAAGTTACTGTACATCTATCAACCGACATAAAGAATCAGTAAGTAAATTTGAAGAAGCGATCGCAGGCAAGATTGGGTAGAGAAGCCCTGGATTGCTGTGGGGGTAGGGAACCCTGTTCTTATTGGCTGTAGTTGCGAGAGCATCACGAAGAAATCGCCGCAGAAAATTGTTTACATTTTGTGGACATTCTTAGATGGGTTTTTTTGTAAGAACCCTCGGAAAGGGGGATTAGAAAAAAAAGAGGTTTGGTATTACATCCTTGAAATTCCTCCCAGCAACGCTTTTCACTTGCAAAATATGTATCAAAAACTCTACTTTTTGAGGCTCACCTATATTGTGTATCGAATCAGTGTCTCAAAAAGCGATTCTTAAATGCTTTAAGGAGCAGTGATACTCTCCCAAACGCATAGCTTTCATTGGTTATGCGCTAATGCAAGAGTAAAGCCCCCCCCTAGAACAAACTAGATCAAAATCCTTAATCACCTTTTTCGAGGGTTTATACAAATAACCCCATATTAAAAGCTTTAAGCGAAAGACAGCGCTTTTTGAGAAGGCGCTGTCTTTCATTGACCGCACAAACATACTTCAAGATAGTATTTCTTTCAACACGCATGATGGCTGAACTTTTTCAATTGCCGCCAATACCTCCTTGCCTTTTTTAAGCTCGTTGGCATAGAAACGAGCTGCCGTTTTTAATCCTTTCTCAACACCAACTATGATTGCCCGATTAATTGCTTTAATATCAGGCTCAAATTGAGTTCGATACTGTTTGAGGCGTACCTGCTCTGTATTGACAAAAACTGGTTGCATAGCTAGTACTATTTCACCTAAGATGACATCCTCGAAAAATTCAAAAGGCGGACAGACTAAGCAAGGACCTGGATCGATTGGTATCGGAAATGGATCAACTGGTATCCTAGGCACGTAGTCAAGAATGAACTCTGTCACTAAGCAGGGTGAAAGTAATTTTTTCAAGATTTCACTGAAGCTTTTACCAACTTCCAAAACTGACCCCGCTACCGATAATTCCTGGGAAGCTTGATAAGTGTAAAAGCTATTCCATACTGCATTACGAAAGAATTTATAGCTCGATTCACTGTTCGCAAGCCACAGTCCGATATTACGGTAGTAGGCTTTAATTTTGGCGTAGTTGTTTGTGGTCACATCGTTAGCAATATCTCGCAAGTTGATGTTGAGTTCGTGATGCCAGGTGGAATCTACAACAACGCGACCAACACCTTCTTTTAGTCCATCGTAAACACCCACTAAACCAAAATTGCGTGCAGGTGTCGGACCTTTTTCGAACGAATATGGCGGTTCCGACAGGGTGTGTGCACGCGCAATAATTTTCGGCTTCGTTTGTGTTGCACCAGTCTGCGGGTATTCTAAACCTGAATAAACTGTTGCGTCTGCGGCGGTAAAGTTAAATGTGTTGTTTAAAACAACTTGACTATCTTCTATTACTTCCCCTTCGTGCTGGTGATCTGGGAGAACATCGATCGGACCGAGGCTACCCCCACACATGATAGGATGCGGCTCTTTTTCAATTTTGGAAAATCCAACGCGTTTTTCGTACTCAGGAATCCATTCAATTGGTTGCGGTGTTACATCAGTTTGATTTGCGTCTGGAATATTATTATCAGCAGGGTTACGTGGTCGATTTGTATCGAAGCGGTCGTAGCCAATAAAGGTCGGTGGATTATCAGCAATTAGCCATTTTCGCATAGTACTTACCCGCGGGATACGGTGGCACATACTAGCTCCGAGATGTGCGTGGTCGCCTGTAGCAAAAATACCGCCTTTACGTTCATTCATCCAGCGAGCAAGTTCGGCTAACTCTGCATCTGTAACGTAAAGTGCATTCGTGGTCACCTCTGCATCAGTGAAAGCACCATTACCCGGTTGAAGACCAAAACACCAAATTTGGTCGAATTCATTGATGATGAGATTACCATCTTGAATGCTATTGAACCGGAAACCGGTGTAGTGGGGAAAGCCAGCCTTTGAGTCGGGATCGGGAGTGAATGAAAAACTCCCCTCACGTGTCGCCTTCTTCACATCAAAATAAATGCTCGAAGAGAAGTTTTCTTCGAGTGCGGCAATCATCATGCTCAAGCCAAAATCTTCGTTATTGAATGTAATTTTATCAGTCACAATCAAAATTGAAATGCGCTGCTTGAGTAGCGGCAAGTATTTTTCGATATCTATGTAAGCTGGAATACGTTCGAGATCTCGTAACTGATTAAATTCAATCAACTCTCGAATTGATGGGCGCGATTTGGGCAAAAAATTCGTGATATCCATAAAAACATTCTCAATAGAATAGGTCTACAAACTGCAAAATCTAAAATTTTGGTTTGTAAGTAATCCTTCAGCGTCGCACTTCTCCTTTTTGCAAACGCAGTAGTTTTTGTAACAATTGTTGACAAGTTATTTTAGTGTTTCCTAGAAGATAAAATTAGGGATAACTTTACAAAAGTGATGAGTTGTTGCAGCAGTAAACAAAGTCCCACATTGCACCAAATATACATATTTTCATAACTAAATAATTTGCAATAAAACCTAGTCCGGGCAAAGCCTCTCTAGAAATAACTGCTGTACAGTGCCAAATTAAATGACATTGAGACAAATTCGTGTCGTTAAGTAAAGTCGCTCTAACGCCGGATTGTAGAGAGTTTGCTTAACAACCTATCATCAGCTGCAAAGGATTGTTAAACGTGGTTCCAAGGGAAAACCAGTAGAGCTAAACTTAGCTGCTTTAACGACACTAATTTGTCTCCACGACAATTAAAAAGTTACTGTACAGCTTTTATTGATACATGGGAGTGGAACAGCCTTGCTGAAGAAGGATTTACTGAAATTATAGATAATTATCAAGGTAAATTTCCTGCTCAAATTATTGATTTAATAGCAGGTTTATTAAAGGTATTAAGTAAGGGAAGCTTATTCGCTTATCTAATTAGTATCACACTCAGAATAGTGGAAATTCATCGGGTATTAAAATCTACAGGTAGCTTTTATCTTCATTGTGACCCAACATCCAGCCACTATTTGAAGCTAGTACTAGATGCAATTTTTTGTTCACAAAGCGGAGAATTTCAAAATGAAATTATTTGGCACTATTCTGGATGGAATGCTCGTCTGAAAAAATCTTTTAGCAGTCGCCACGATGTCATATTTTTTTATAGCAAATGCCCAGTCCAAAAGTTTAATTCTTACGCGCTAAATTGGGGGTCAGAAGACGAATATGCACGTTTAAGAAAACAGAAAGTTCAGATAGATTCTTATGGAAAAAAGTATGTTTTATCTGATGCAGGAAAAGGAAAGAGAATAAAGCGTTATTTAGAGGAAGCCATGTCTTATGGTCGTCCTATTGATGATGTTTGGGATATAGACAAGCTCAACAATTCATCAAAAGAACGTCTCGGTTATCCTACACAAAAACCTGAAGCTCTTTTAGAACGAATTATTGAAGCAAGTACTAATGAGGGGGACATCGTACTAGATGCTTACTGCGGTTGTGGAACTACAGTAGCTGTAGCTGAACGCTCAAATCATCAATGGATAGGGATTGATATTACTTATCAAAGTATTAGCCTTATTATTAAACGAGTTGAAAAAGCCTTTGGCAGTGACGTATCAAATCAAATTAAACTTAATGGAATTCCTAAAGATATTAAATCGGCTGTTGCACTGGCTACCCGTAACGATGACCGTACCCGCAAAGAATTTGAAAAATGGGCAATTCTTACCTATTCAAGGAACCGCGCTACCATTAACCAGAAAAAAGGGGCAGACAGGGGTATCGACGGCTTTGCTTATTTTTTGGAAGAAGGTCAAGGGCATAGGAAAATTGTTTTACAAGTTAAATCAGGCAATGTCTCATCGCGTGATATCCGTGACCTCTATGGCACAATGACCCGTGAAAATGCAGCTATGGCTATATTCATTACATTGAAAACCCCTACTTCTGAAACGATTAAGGAAGCAAATGCTTGCGGGTTCTATCAACATAAAGTTATGGGCAGAAACTATCCCTGTATTCAGATTGTCACTATTAAAGAGATTCTAGAAGATGGCAAGCGTCTTAATATTCCTTTGAGTCTTGAGGTTCTTAAGTCTGCTGAAAAACAAGGAAATAGCGAACAATTAAATATTTTCACGAATAATATAGACGAGATAAAAGTAAGTTGAAATTCTGTTATGGGTACTTAAGATTTAAGTGTAGCAACCCACAATACTAAATGCTCCAGACCACAATAATCGCTGTTTTGAGACCAGATTAACTGCAACTATAACTGCATTTGAGACCGAATTAAATCCAACTAAGACCAGATTAACTGCAACCAGACCACAATAATAGAGTTGAGACCAAATTAACTGCAACTAGAAAATGAGCAGAAACTTAAGGCAATAAAACGAGCGTTTTCTTTACTGAAAATTGACAAGTTGCTACGCAGCCGTAAATAGTCATTTCATAGGTTAAAGAACTCAGTAATTTTATCTACGGCAATATATGCGAAATTAGCAACGAGTTCATTGACTTCTCTGATATACCATTCCCTAGATATGAGTTAGAGACATGGTTTTAAGCAATAAACTTATAGTTGCAATTAATGTGGTCTCAGTTGGATGATTGTGGTCTGGTTGCA
>NZ_JBYCCV010000104.1:0-12194 GCF_057473825.1 Aliterella sp. E5.1 | reverse complement strand
TTTACTGCCTCTAGCTCTAAATGGGGAAAAGCTTGAGTAACTTGACCCATATCCACCTGCCTAACTCGTTGTTTGAGGACAAACTTTGTTGTTCACTACTCTACTATATTTGAACGCAATTTGGTATGATGATAATGATGCTTTGTGGCCTACGCCGAATACTACTTCCTTACGCGGGGCGATAAATAGCAGTACGATCGCACCAACGATTCGTTTTAAACCTGGCGATGAAGTGGAATATACCATCTACTTCCTCAACAATGGTGCTGCACAGGCAAGCAATGTCAATTTTATACGGCTGGTTTTCCTGGTTCTTGTACTGGCACAAATAGTGGTAGAAGTGCAGTGGTAGTCAATCTAGGCAATGTTCCTAATGCGACAGGTGCAGGTACGCCAGTCAATTCTTACGGCTTTATCCGTTTTAAAGCAAAAATTGATTAGTTAGTTGTTACTCCCGACATAATCAAAAAGCTTTATGGTGGAAAAGTTAGAATTTAGCTGATATTCCTCACTTTTAACCATGCCGCATTCTTATTTTGATTCGGAAAATAATAGCCACAAATCTTTTGAATTACCAGGGGCGAAACCCCACTACAACCCCGATCGCCCTGGACAAGTCGAGCATATTTTTTTAGACCTCAACTTAGATATTCCTAACCAAAGCTACACAGGGATTTGCACGATCGCACTAAAACCAATAACGACGGGTATTACTCGATTGTCATTAGATGCGGTTAACTTAAATATTCTATCGGTACAGATCGATGGGATACAGCAAAGCTTTGATTACGATGGATCTAAGCTAGATATCCGCTTAGATCCAGCAACAGAATCTGGGAAAGTAATAAAAATTGCGATCGCTTACTTTGTCGAAAAACCCCAACGCGGACTATATTTTATTACTCCTGACAAGCATTATCCTCATAAACCTACCCAAGTTTGGACGCAAGGAGAAGATGAAGATTCTCGGTTTTGGTTTCCTTGCTTCGACTACCCAGGACAATTAGCTACGTCAGAAATTAGAGTCCGAGTCCCTAAGTCTATGCTGGCTATTTCCAACGGGCGCTTAATTGAAACCCAAGAAGACGGCGACTCCAAAATTTACCACTGGTTGCAAGAGCAAGTCCACCCCACTTATTTGATGACTTTGGCGGTGGGAGATTTTGCCGAAATTGAAGACGAATGGCAAGGCAAACCCGTAACTTACTACGTGGAAAAAGGTAGGGAAGAAGACGCACGGCGCAGCATGGGCAAGACTCCCCGGATGATTGAGTTTTTTAGCGACAAGTACGGCTACTCTTACGCCTTCCCCAAATACGCCCAAGTCTGCGTTGATGATTTTATCTTTGGCGGGATGGAAAATACTTCTACTACGTTGCTAACCGATCGCTGTTTGTTAGACGAAAGAGCAGCTTTAGATAACCGCAATACCGAAAGTTTAGTTGCTCACGAACTTGCTCATCAATGGTTTGGCGACTTGGTAGTAATTAAACATTGGTCTCATGCTTGGATTAAAGAAGGCATGGCTTCATATTCTGAAGTTATGTGGACGCAAGAAGAGTATGGCAACCAAGAAGCCGCTTACTACCGTTTGCTCGAAGCTCGTAACTATTTAGCCGAAGATAGCAGCCGTTACCGTCGTCCCATTGTTACCCATATTTACCGCGAAGCGATCGAATTATACGATCGCCATCTCTACGAAAAAGGTGCTTGCGTGTACCATATGATTCGCGCCGAATTGGGTGACGATTTGTTTTGGCAAGCAATTCATACTTTCGTTCAAGATAACGCCCACAAAACTGTAGAAACTATCGACTTACTAAGAGCAATTGAGAAAGCTTCCGGGCGCAATCTGCTATTTTTATTCGATCAGTATGTTTATCGCGGCGGTCATCCTGATTATAAGGTTGCTTACACTTGGGATGGAGACATCAACTTAGCCAAAGTTACCGTTACTCAAACCCAAGTTAAAGAAGGTAGTAGTACCGATTTATTCGATCTCAAAATCCCGATTGCTTTTGGTTATACCCAAGAAGGAAACCCAACAGATTTTAAAACCTTCCCTGTCCGCATTTACGAACGAGAACAAAGTTTTTACTTCCCTTTGCCAGAAAAGCCCCAGTTTGTTAGCTTTGATGCTGGAAATAATTACTTAAAAACTGTTGCTTTAGAGTATGCTTTGCCAGAATTACAAGCACAGTTGCAATTTGACAAAGATCCTGTTTCGCGGATATATGCAGCCAAAGTGATCGCAACTAAAGGCGGATTAGAAGCTGTCAAGGCGCTGACTAATGCTCTAAAGAGCGATGAGTTTTGGGGCGTAAGAGTTGAAGTTGCCAAGAATTTAGCCGAAGTCAAGCTAGACCAAGCTTTCGATGGGTTGGTGGCTGGTTTGCAAGATGAAAATGCTCTAGTCCGTCGCGCGGTAATTGAAGCCCTATCACAAATTAAAACTAAAGCAAGTTACAAAGCAATTAAGCCTTTTGTTACTGGTGGCGATCCTAGCTACTACGTGGAAGCAACGGCGGCGAGAGCTATAGGTGCGATCGCATCGGTAAATTTAGAGGAGGAATCAAAAGAAAAAAAAGTTATTAAGCTGCTTAATAATGTTTTAGAAGACAAAGCAGGCTGGAATGAAGTTGTGCGATCGGGGGCAATTGGTGGGCTAAGTCAGTTAAAAACTTCCTCTGAAGCCCTCGACATCATTTTGCAGTATACCAAAGCGGGCGTTCCTCAAGCCTTGCGTTTAGCGGCTATTCGGGCATTAGGCACAATTTCGGCAGGTCAAACTCCGGTTAATTTGGAACGAATATTAGAACGCTTAGACGGGCTATCGGTAGAAACGTTTTTCTTAACTCAAGTTTCGGTAGTTGTAGCTTTAGGACAAATGGAAACCATTAAAGCGGCAGGTATTTTGAACGCTTTAGCCAGCCAAACTCCAGACGGGAGAGTGCGGCGTATGGCGGAGGAAGCCGTGCAACAAGTACAAGCAAAAGCTGGTTCCCAGCAAGCAACAAAGCAATTACGCGAGGAACTTGACCAACTAAAAAAAGACAATCAGCAACTCAAAAGCCGTTTAGAAAGTTTGGAGGCTAAGTCAGCTAGTAGTTAAGCTATAGTCTATCCGCGATCGCGCACTGCGATCGCGCTAAATCTCTCTTTTAGTTCAAAAAGCAGTTCGACACCCATTATTAATTATTGAAATAGAGCGATCGCACACGGCGACAGGAAAATTATGGCGTTATGGGTAAAAGAATTGGCGATCGCGTTACCCCAACCAAGATTCCAAATCCTCAACGCTTGTAAAATCCAGCAGAGCCTCACCCAAAGCCTCCAACTCCTCAAGATTTAGAGCGCTCACTTTGGTAGTCAGCGAAGATGATAGACCACCCAATTTTCTCTGAAGCAACTTGAGAACTAAGGCTTTCCCTTCAACGGTGCGACCCTGTTCCAGACCCTCAGCCCGACCTTCGCGGCAAATAGATTGATACATCGTAGACTCACGCATCACCGGACTCCTCATCAATCGTCGAATTATCTGCTCTTCTAATTCTAACCCCGCCAAGATACTTGTCGCGGCTACTAAATTACTCTGTTCTCTAGGGTCGCTTATTTGCTCTAGTTCCCCCACCACCCGCGCTAATACAATTTCTTTCTCTGATGCCTGACTCAATACGGCATCAGGTAACAATCCTGGGCTACTCAAAAATACTTCCACTGGTTCTTCCCATAAGCGAATAACGCGAAACTGGTGAGTCATCACAAGAGTTTGATATCGTTCTCGTCTAACTAAATCCGAACTTGTCTTCTTGAGGTAAATTACTACTTGTTAAATAGTTTGCTCTGGAAACTTGCGTTGTAAGCGTAGATAATAATCTGCCATCCAAAAAGGCATTGTTTCATCACCAACGGTTTGAAACTCCGTATGGAGAATCACATCGGTTGATTGCAATAGCATTACCGAATCGGCGCGAATTGGTTCTACGTTGAGTTCAGTGGGATTGATAGTAGTCAGACTAATTGATTGACCTAATAACCAAGCTGCAAAATCAGCAGAATACTGTTCGATGAGAAACTTTGAAATGTTGTCAATCACTGGTAGAGCATTGAGGGGACAAGCAGGACTACTTTATCTTAGTAATGGCTGTTACCGATGCCGTAGGACGCACGGTTAGTTTTACTAACAACAAAAATAACTTGCAGACGGCAGCAATTGACCGCAATGTTAGCGCGATTTTTTCCACTTACGACGCAACAGATCGTTAAACACAGGAAAACTGGCTAGACGAGAGCGGTAATCATATTTCGCATTCCTGGAGCTAAGTTGATATTAAATAAGTCGTAGGGATGGGCTTGTTTATCTAAGTGTTCGCCGTCCAGGGTGGCGGTGAAGTTGTCTCCCGTGAAGTAGCGAATACCATGCTTGGTAGAAATGCGATTATCAAAAAAAACCGTCCATGAAACCGGAGATGTATTGTAATCGACCAGAATCATCTTGCCAATCGATAATCACTAATAGCTCGGTAGAGTTAAATGGACTCTATAGGTATTTGTTACTTTTCTTATAAATACTTTGTACTTTTAAATACTATAATTAATAAAAAGATATAAATAAGTGGTTGTTTTTGGCGGCTGTAATTAAAGAGCTACCTAATCTTTAGATGAAAACCACAATAAAAGTACAATTCCCAGTGTGAGAGGCAGATCGAAGCGTGGGTCAGTATCAAGTTAGTCAAGAAAATCGACGCTACAACCCTGAAGCGTTAGTAAAATATTACCGTTTCCGTCCTTGGCTAGTATGGGGACGGATTTTAACTATTATTTGGTCTTTTTCGGGCTTTATTGTGGGGATGAAAACCGATGAGTGGTTGGGAAAAGCCGAAGAAAATCAGCCCAAACGAGCGACTCAACTCCGAGAAATCATTACTCGCTTGGGTCCTACTTTTATTAAAGTCGGTCAAGCCCTATCAACGCGCCCGGATTTGGTTAGAAAAGACTTTTTAGAAGAACTAATTAAGCTGCAAGATCAGCTACCACCTTATAGTAATGCGATCGCTTTTCAAACAATTGAAAAAGAATTAGGTCGTCCCCTAGAAGAACTCTACAGTGAAATTACCCCCCAGCCTGTAGCCGCCGCTAGTTTGGGACAAGTCTATCAAGCACGTCTGCACACTGGAGAAGAAGTAGCGGTAAAAGTACAGCGCCCAAATTTGCGCCCAGTTTTAAACTTAGACTTGTATTTCCTGCGCTGGGCGGCGGGTTGGCTTGCGCCTTGGCTGCCACTCAATCTCGGTCACGATTTGCAAACAATTGTCGATGAATTTGGGACAAAGTTATTTGAGGAAATTGATTACTTTAATGAAGGTCGCAACGCTGAGAAATTTGCGACAAATTTCCGCGACGATCCTCGCGTCAAAGTTCCATCTATTTACTGGCGCTATACCAGCACTCGCGTCTTAACTTTAGAGTGGATTAATGGCTTTAAACTCACCGATACCGATCTAATTAAGCAAGCCGGACTCGACCAAAATAAAATTATTGAAATTGGCGTAACTGCTGGGCTAAAACAGTTGCTAGAGTATGGGTTTTTCCACGCTGACCCCCATCCAGGAAACTTGTTTGCAACCCCTGATGGGCGGATGGCGTACATCGACTTCGGGATGATGGATCAGCTAACCGAGGAAATGAAAGAAACCTTGGTAGATGCGTTGGTGCATTTAGTCAATCAAGACTATATCGAATTAGCAGAAGATTACGTCAAGCTAGGATTTTTAGCCCCAAATACCGATATTCGTCCGATTGTACCTGCTTTAGAAGCTGTCCTCAAAGATGCGATCGGCGAAAGTGTAGGTAAGCTCAATTTCAAAACTATTACAGATTCCTTCTCGGAATTGATGTACGAGTATCCTTTCCGCGTCCCGGCAAAGTTTGCCTTAATTATTCGCTCTTTGGTGACGCAAGAAGGTATTGCTTTAAGCTTAAATCCAGACTTCAAAATTGTTGAAGTAGCTTATCCATACATAGCCAAGCGCTTGTTAAATGGTGAAACCCCCCAACTACGGCGACGGTTGCTAAACTTGCTATTTAAAAATGGCAAGTTTCAGTGGGAAAGGCTAGAGGACTTAATTGCGATCGCGCGCGCGGATAATAGTTTTGACTTATTGCCTACAGCGCAGATGGGTTTACAGTTTTTACTATCTGATGAAGGGCAGTATTTGAGACAGCAATTACTCATCGCTTTAACCGAAGACGATCGCCTGCATACGGCAGAAGTACAAAGGCTATGGAATTTGGTTAAAGATGAATTACAGCCAAATCGTCTATTTGATGTAGCGATCGGTGCTTTAAGCGAATTGTCCAGAGAGCGCACCGCCGCACTATTACCTGTTTTTAATGCTTTTAATGGCAACTCAGGTAAATGATTCTAGAACCTCTTTATAGCTAAAAGAGGTTCTTTCCACTCAATCACCAACTACAAATTACTATGTCTTACTATCCCGAACCGCCGTATTTTTTAATGTTTGCCGGATTTGCGATCGCTCTAGCGGCAGGTACGGCTTTTGCTGCTACCTTAAAACTAATTGTGGCAAAATGGTCGAGCGATCGCGCGGCGGCGACTAAGGCTCAATTACCTACGGGACAATTAATTATTCCGTACTTGGGTATTAATGGCGGAATATTATTATTTTTGGCGGCGGGATTAGAAATATTTGGTTTTCCTAGTTGGCTGGCAACGGCGACGGCTGCACCTTTAACCTTATTAATCGGTTTGTTAGTGTGGTATCAACTAGGCAGTATGTTGTCGTTTGTCGAAAAGAAAGGCTTTGAATCTTTGGATTTAGATTCTTGGCGTTAAAAGGGTAATTATGCAAATAATTCGCATTCCCGCGCTTACAGACAATTATATTTTTCTATTGCACGATCGCCAAAAAAACATTGCGGCGGTCGTCGATCCGGCGGTTGCAGAACCTGTAATAGAGCAACTGCAACAATTAAAAGCTAAATTAGTAGCAATTTTCAATACTCACCACCACCACGATCATGTCGGGGGAAACCAGCAATTAATCAAACGCTTTGATAATGTTGTAGTTTATGGTGGAGCCGAAGATCGCGGCAGAATACCCGGACAGCAAGTATTTTTAAAGGAAGGCGATCGCGTAAATTTTGGCGCTCACACTGGCGTTGTCTTTTTTGTCCCCGGACATACCCGCGCCCATATAGCCTATTACTCCCCCGCCACAGCGACAGAAACTGGGGAGTTGTTTTGTGGCGATACATTGTTTGCTGGCGGTTGTGGGGGATTGTTTGAAGGTACGCTAACGCAGATGTTGGAGTCTTTAAGCAAATTGCAAGCTTTACCAGACGACACGCGGGTATGGTGCGCCCATGAATACACCTTAAATAACCTCAAATTTGCTTTAACGGTAGATAGTAACAACCCTGACTTAAAAACTCGTTTTGCTGGCGTTCAAGCCGCCCGCAGCCGCAAGGAAGCAACAATTCCTTCTAATTTGGGCTTAGAAAAGCGCACCAATCCATTTCTACGTTGGCATCAGCCGACATTGCAAGCCGCCGTTAATAGCAGCGATCCAGTCCAAACTTTTGCTCGGCTGCGAGGAATGAAAGATCGGTTTTAATGGCATTTTTAATCTTATCTATCTGGGGTCCCATATCCGCACTTAGTATTAGCCCATTATGCAACGAGCGATCGTTTCTTCAAGCGAACTAACTCAGCAGATGCTTGAGCTTGGTATTATACCGGGTGGGGTTCTGCTAATACATTGCTCTTTTTCAAAGGTAAAGCCTGTTGAGAATGAACCTCTAGGCTTGATTACAGCTTTACAAAACGCTTTGGGTTCTGATGGCACACTGGTCATGCCCAGTATGTCCGATGATGACGATCGCCCTTTTGACCCTCGTGTGACTCCTTGCCTGGGTATGGGTGTTGTAGCAAATACCTTTTGGCAATTGCCAAACGTTTTACGCAGCGATAGCCCTCATGCTTTTGCTGCTATAGGTTCCAAAGCGGCTCAGATTGTAGCCTCCCACCCTGTTGACGTACCCCATGGATTAGATAGCCCCGTGGGGCGAGTGTACGAATTAAATGGACAAGTTTTATTGTTGGGTGTAGAACATGACGCAAATACTACTGTTCACCTCACAGAATATTTATTTGGAGTTCGTTACCGACGCAAGAAACACGTATGCCTTTGGCAAAACGGACAACTTTGCCGATTCGACTATGAGGAAATAGACCATTGCTGTGAGAACTTTCGGTTAGTAGATCGATGGCTGGAAGCAAAAAATTTGCAAAGACGTGGAAATGTTGGTCATGGGGAGGCTCGTTTAATCATGTCGCGGGACATCGTTAAAGTTGTGATGGAGCAACTGCAAAGCAATGAAACCGTTTTTCTAAATCCATTTGGAGTTGATGAAGAATGCAACGAAGCAAGAGCGAGTCTCTGGCGTTGAGAAAACGCTGTTTTGTCAAGCGGCGGTTGCGCGAAGTTCAGCCCTGATATTTAGCATCGTCGGGCGTACAATCTGGGGCGAAGAAAACGATTTAATTTGTTACCGTTGAAGATAAGATTTGCACAAAGGTTCAACTCGACATGGTTAATCCCCTGCTCGTGACCAAGTTGCATCTTCCATCGCCACCTTTGTCTCTGGTGCAGAGGAAACGTCTCCTAGAGAAATTAAATCAGGGATTAACCAGCAGACTGATTCTGGTATCGGCGGCAGCAGGTTTTGGCAAGACAACGGTATTGGGTGAATGGGCGCATCAAATCGAATTTCCGGTAAGTTGGCTGTCGCTAGATGAGCGGGATAATGACCTAATCCGCTTCTGGATATATTTTGTTACAGCCTTACAGCAAAGCAATGGCGGCATGGGGGAATCGACGTTGGCGATACTGCGATCTGGCGATCGCAGTATCGCTTCGCTATCGCCTGAGCTATTTCCATTTGAAGCATTCTTGACACCGCTAATTAACGAACTAACACAACTTCAAACAGAATTAATTATCGTCCTAGATGATTATCATCTAATTACAACTCCAGTCATTCATGACTCACTTACTTTTCTGTTGGAGTATTTACCCGCACAGGTACATCTGGCGATCGCTACTCGTGTCGATCCACCTCTACGCTTAAGTAAATTGCGAGTTCGCACTCAACTAATAGAATTACGTGCTGATGATTTGCGTTTTACAGAGGAAGAAGCGGGGGCATTCCTGCATCAGTCCCTAGCGCCGTCGCTAACAACAATCCAGGTGGCAACCCTTCAAAAGAGAACCGAAGGCTGGATTGCAGCACTACAGTTAGCCATGCTCTCACTGCGAGATCCGGCAAATCCTGCTAGATTGATTCTTTTGGCGGCAACCATCGGTATATTCTGGATTATTTGGTGCAAGAAGTCTTAGAGCGCCAATCGCAGTCTGTCCAATCATTTCTACCGCGAACCTCTATTCTGGGGCAGATGTACAGTTCTTTGTGTGCAGCCGTCGTCGCGCAAGATGCGATCGCTCGAACAGATATTTTAGAGCAACTAGAGCGTCAGAATTTATTTGTCGTTCCCTTAGATAGCGATCGCACCTGGTATCGTTATCACCACCTATTTGCCGAGTCATTGCGGCATATTTTGCATCGGACAGAACCCGATTGCGTATTGAGATATCACGATCACGCCGCCCAATGGTACGAACAGCAGGGAGACATTGCCAATGCCATTCATCACGCGATCGCTGCCAGAATGTTTGAAGATGCAGCAAGAATGATCGAACAGGAAATTCAGACGAGTGAAAATCCTCGCCTTAATGCGATCGTTTTGCGAAATGCTCTAGTAGAACTTCCTCCCCAACTAATTCATACCCGTCCCTGGTTGCTAGTCGCTAAAGCCTGGGCAGCGTTCACTTCTTCTCAATTTGCGGATGCGATTATTGCGATCCAAACTCTTGAACAGTTCCTCCATGAAAATAATCCTGTTCCTGAACCCACGGATCGACTTTGGGGATTAGTCTTTGCCTTTAAAGGAATGCAAGCCCGTCAACGAAGTAATGAAAACAAATATACAAGAACAGTTCAAAAAAGAACTTTGCAGAGCAAAAACAGCGATCACAAATCAAGACTTTGAGACTGCATGGACAGCCTTACAACGCGCTCACATTCTGGGACAAACTGACGCGATTTCTCACACGATCGCTCATTGGAATATGCTAAAACTTGCCTAGAAACAACGCGATTTTCAAGAGATGGCAGGGCAACTCATGCCAACACTTCTGGCAATTCCCTTAACGTTCCTATTTGGACAGATGAGATCCTTGAGGGGTGGTAAAGCCAACATCAACGACTCAGAAAAGATGTCTATCCCCGAAGATATTCAACAAATTCTGAATCAGTAGCGTTGCGTCTTTAACGGTTCCGAAACTATCCTTTCAACTATCCATTCGAGTAGGGATGAAATCGAATCTAAGAGCGACTTTAAAAGTACAGTCGCATCTCAATGAGGTTTCATAATGGAATGGACGATTGGATGGTGGCAAATCTCTGTTCAACGAGTTTATCCAACAACTACGCAGCTATCTCAAACCTATAATCGGGCTGCTTCCTGGTGGTATCAGCATCTTTATCTTTTGGGTTATCGTTATGCTTATCGAGAATTATGGCGATCGCTCAAAACTACCAATATTCTGCCTCCCTGGAAAGACAACATAAACATTTGTGATTGTGGTATTGGCACAGCAGCGTTCAGTCTAGCATTTGCTCAAACCATCAATCCAACAACACAGATTACTGGAGTGGATATCTCAAAGGCGATGCTCAACACAGCAGATCGACAACTCTCTCAGGCAAACATTCGCCACCAAATCTGTCAAAGTGATGTAAATACGTTGCCATTTGCAAATGAGTGCTTTGATGCTGTTATTAGCGCTCATATGCTCGAAATCTGCCAAGCCCAGCCCAAGGATTATAGGAAATGGTCAGAGTTTTGCGTCCTGGCGCACCATTGGTTCTGGTTGTAACTCGATCGGGACTACTCGATTCGCTCATTCAATGGTATTGGGGGAATCGATGCTTTACCTCAGCAGAACTATTAGCACTTATGCGTGCAGCAGGGTTAACTCAAGTTCAGCTTTTCTCGTTTCCGGTGGGACTAGCTCGTCTTACCAGCATGGTTTGTATCGGTAGGAGGTCATGATGTTTCTAAAAATCTGGCGTTTGCTAACACTGACCCTCGTCGCATTATTTATGGGAGTAGAGTTTGCTCATGCTTTAGAACTCCCTGCCAAGATGCAGTACGATGAGGCGCTTTATATAACAATTCAAAATAGCTTGTACCAATACTCTGGCGCGCCGGGTCCAGGTGCATTTATTACAGTAGGGGCAGTTCTTGGCGCGATCGCTCTCACCGTTTTGGTGCGAAAACGCCGAGTTGTTTTTTGGTGGACACTGGCAGGTACAATTTGTCTAGCGATCGCGTTTCCCTTCATCTATTTTCTGCGCATCGAACCTGTTAATGTTGTGATTGAACAGTCAAATGTAAGGTCAGTGCCAACCCAGTGGGAACAACTAAGAAACCAGTGGGAATACGCCCATTTCACCAATTTTGTTTTTAGTTTCACTGGATTCGTTGCCCTCGTGATTTCTATATTGGTTGATATGCCTCAGTCTAATAACCGTAACCTGCGCTTCTCGTCAGATAGGAGGAGACATCTTGAACAAGAAACTCATCAAACGGATTTTAAGTACCGTCGTGGCTAATCTGCCTCGATCGCCCACTGCACGAGTTGAATTATTACACCATTTGGGTCTGTGACTTGAAAAAACCTTTCTCCCCAGGATTCAGTTTCGATTGGTGTGGCGATCGCTACTCCTTCTGCTTGCAACCGCACGTATTCGCCATCAATATCATCCACCACAAAGACAATTAATAACCCGTCTGCTCGATGTCCGCGCATAGAAGATGGTTTAAAAGTTTCCAACCCAGTTCGGAGAAAAATTAGATTAAAACCAGCATCCTGCCTATCCCTCTTTTGTCACTTTCAGGAGAGTAAAATCTAGAACCTGCTTTAGCTCAGGATTTTGGCAAAATGACTACAAAGGAAGTCTGATGTGAGAAAATAAAGTTTAAAAGCTTTACATTACAAGCTTTTTCAAGTTTTAGTTTGTTTTTTCCTTACTCAGAGTGATAAAAG
>NZ_JBYCCV010000103.1:0-12215 GCF_057473825.1 Aliterella sp. E5.1 | reverse complement strand
AGTAGATGAATTGAAGCTACTACTGGATAGGCTGTTAAATCAAGGCGAGTTAGTAATTGAATGGCATCGCAAGATCAAAAATAAAGGGAATAACCATCATATTGCAGCTTAAGTGCTTATTAGCTTAATAAGGTGGTTTGACCTTTCCAACCAGTAGTGAATTTGCTGAAGGATAACCGCTTCGTGCAAGCCGATCTCTTTAGCTAAGGCTGGGGGAATGAGTAAGGGATGAGGGGCAAGTGATGTAGTCATGATTTAACCTCCCTCCAGCTTATTGCCTGTTTCGGGACTGATGACCCAAAAGACATCTTTGCAAGCGCAGTGGTAGATAATGCCGTAGTATTCGTGCGTACCAGAGACAACGCCAAAGCGATTGCACCGGGGGCAACGACATCTCAATAGGTCAAGTTGGGTCTGAGCGTGATCGCCAGTCAGCGCATCTAAAACCTGACGGCGATCGCCAAGCTCGTTTACTTTTAGTGACATAAAACTATCCTTAATTTGAATATTTGCGGAAAAACTTGGCTACTTGGAAAAAGAATGCGGTCACTCCCCAAGCAATTTTTGTCGGTTTCCTTGCCGTGCTGCCCACAGCCTATCTAGCTCCGGCACATACTCGAACGGTACGAACTGGCAAGGAGCGGCGGTTAACCCTGGTTGGATGAAATGATCTTTGCCCATAGACTGAAGCCAGTTAACTAAATCTTGGGGTTTCTTCATCCCATAACGCCGAGCGAGTTTAGTCTTGGACAGCCCTTCGTAGGTTCGGACGGGTCTACCTGAGCGATCTACCAATATGTTCTTCTCGACAACAATCGGTGGTTGTTCGACAATCGCCTCCGGTTTGCCCAAGATCAGCCCTAGCATCCCCGCGCCGTGCATAGTGACGATGGCGCTGGAAACTTGCATTAGGCGCTCTTGAGATTGGGCGGCGGCATTCTCTGAACGTGCAGCAGCTTCTCTAGCATGAGCTACTTGAAGTTCAAGTTCAAGTTCTCGAATCCTGGCTGACTGTGCGGGGATGACTGTTTCTACTGCGTCAAGCAAGCTGGTTCTAACTGCTTTGGCAACAACGGAATCCCGCAGAATCATTGCCAATCGGAGGGCAGCGCGGGGAGTCCAAATGGCTACTCTTGTGGTAGCTTCAGGTAGTGAGAAGACTTCACTACCTATACTGCGTAAGGCTTTTAGATTTTCTTGACCTTTGACTTCATACCACCCATCACTCAGTAGCTCATCCCTATGCTGTTTACTTGCATGACGGACAACAGATGATTCAACTTCATAATAATGGGCTATTTCTTCTGTGGTTGTTACTCCAGTTCCTTTCCAAAGAGCAACAAGTAATGCTTTAGCTTTATTGAGAATTTCCAAAGCGCGTTCATGGGGTACACGCTCTAATTGATTATCACGAGCCGATTTTGGCTCAACCAGTACAGAATCAGATACGATTGTCATTGCCATGACCTCGATGGTTTAACTGGGGTAGGTTGTGGTACAAGTAGCGATCGTGTCTCCGGGAAGAGTTAAGCGATCGTTACTTGTTTAGGTTAAAAGTTACAGATAAAACGCTACTTGGAAAAAAAGTAAAGTCTTGTAGAAGGTGCAACAAGGATAAAAACTTAGAGATCACCTATCATCCTCCTCAACAATCTGAAATAGGTCATCAATTGATAATTCACGTTCAGCACGCTGAGAAGCGAAGTCTCGTAACTTAAGTAAAGTAGAAAAATCACATTTAGTTAAGCGACCTTCTTTAGCTGCTGCTAAGGTACGCCTATCAATTTTCTTATCTTGTCTTAGTAAATCCTCATAAACAGCATTAATGCTCAATTCTTGTGGCCAGTAGGGACTGATATCGACAAACACCTTCACATCACCTCCTTGAAAACTTCAAGCCGATCATCCCATGCGTTTACCTTAGCACGTTAGCGTGTAAACGTGTAACCTTAACGTTATACTTGACAGTTATACGTCAACGTGTAATAATATAAATATAGGGATGAGGAAAGCAAACCAGTATTCATCAATCGCATCAGGCGCTTTCAACTCTACAGAGAGCGCCTTTTCTACTCAATTACTCGTAAGGATTTAGAACAATGAAAGCAGGCAAGACATTAAGCGAACTAGCACTAGAACTCGAAAGACAGTCTGAGACGAAAAAAGATTACATCGCTAGTACCGAAGTCCTAGAAATGACCGATACCGGGGAGATGATACTAGAGGGCGACACCCGTCAAGAATTTGCGATCGCAGACCATGCTCACACCCAAATAGCTGCAAGGTTAGACATCCCCGCCAAATACTACGCCCGTATGCGTTCTTCTGCCCCAGAACTACTAGCGGCGAACGTCAATGAGTGGTTCCACCAAAAACCAGAACGGCGGATGTTGCGGACGCTGGATGGACAAATGAGAGCTTTTTTGAGCGATCGCTATAGAAGGCTCGACAACTACGATTTAGCCGAAGCAGTATTGCCAGTCCTCAAGGAGATGGGCGAGGGGTTGAAAATCGTCAGCACAGAGCTAACTGAGTCAAAAATGTATATTAAGGTTATCAATGAGCGCCTAGAGCTAGAAGTCAAAAAAGGTGACGTAGTACAAGCGGGGATGGTGATTTCTAACTCTGAGGTGGGCATGGGTTCACTCAAGGTAGAGCCGCTAATCTACAGATTAATTTGTACCAACGGGATGATCGCTCAAGACCACAGCCAGAAGCGCTATCACGTAGGGCGCAACGCCGAAGAAGGCGAGGCTTACGAATTATTTAGGGACGAAACGCTAAAAGCCGACGACCGAGCATTTTTTCTTAAGGTGCAGGACACAGTAAGGGCGGCAGTAGATATTACCAAGTTCACAACAATTGTTGACCGGATGAAAGAGGCAACAGAGCAAAAGATTGAGGGCAATCCTGTTAAGTCTGTAGAGTTGCTAACAAAAAGCTTTGGCTACAACGGTGAGGAAAGCTCAGGAATATTGCAACACCTAATCCAGGGAGGTGACTTATCAGCCTATGGGATGCTCAATGCGATCACTCGTACTAGCCAGGACTTGGATGACTACGAAAGGGCGACGGCTTTAGAGCGGGATGGTAGCCGAGTGCTGTCCTTACCTGCTTCTAGTTGGAAAGAAATTGCAATGGCAAAGTAACTTGCGATGACTAGCTGGCGAATTAAACCGCCAGCTATTTCACTGGATAACCAATGGTGAAATTTGCGATCGCATCCAATGATGATGGAGCAACTAAATGATACCCACTTGGACATTTCGGCAACTTCTGG
Source organism: Aliterella sp. E5.1 (assembly GCF_057473825.1). Taxonomy (NCBI): domain Bacteria; kingdom Bacillati; phylum Cyanobacteriota; class Cyanophyceae; order Chroococcidiopsidales; family Aliterellaceae; genus Aliterella; species Aliterella sp. E5.1. The sequence goes on along the minus strand of NZ_JBYCCV010000103.1, from coordinate 8,935 downwards.
GTTTGCCTACCGAAGACTGGACGGAAGAAAAGCTCAACCACGTATCAGGAAGCGAATTAACCGATTTGTGTTGTTTGGTAGGTATTTCCTATTCCGGTACAAAGCCGGAGAAAATCAGCCGACTCTTGACGCAAACCCAGATCCAACGACGCTTACGCGGGTACGGGTTAAAGCAAGGGAACCAGCCGACAGTAGAGCAGATACAAGCCTTTGCTGACACCTACAAAGGGCGAGAACTCAAAGCAATGTGTCGCACTGTTGGATGCTACGCTCCTTCGACCAAGTACGCGATGGCGGCAAGCCTGATCGGTTGGCGATTCGGTTGCCTGCGCCGGGGTCAGGAGTGTTATGCACGAGCTAAAGAAGCGGCTAGAAATGATCCAGCAAGGCAGTTGATGTTGAAGTTTTGATTTAGGCGATCACGCATCTAGGAAATAATGAGAAAACCTAACTTTCGCAAAGCGGTTAGAAATAACAAATGTTCAGGCAGAATGTTTGCCCAAGCTTACCCGCGCCCAGCAGGACATACAAAATATTTTTGCTTTAATTACTGTGCGGTCTGTGAAGGCTGTACAGTAGTTTCTCTGAGTACAAAACTCTGCGAATACTGTACAAACAATCCCGAACTTAAACCGCCACTGCCATCCTTTGAGCTAGGGACGCACGTCAAGTATAAAGCCTCAATGGGACTTGCTATGAGTGCGAATATTGCTGAAGTGATAGGCAGTGAATATATTAGCAACAAGCGTTGGTCGGGATGGATTTACAAGTTAACAAACAAGACGATTACCGAATCAATTTATGTAAGAGAAATTTGGTTAGAAGTAGCCCAACGCGGCATTTAAAGTTTTAGTAATTATTGGAGGCTCGTATATGGCAAGCAGCATACTTCCAGCATTATTAATGAGCGCTATCGCTTTTTTGATTCCGATAGCGCAAATTGTCCTATTCAAAGCACTTCTACACACTGGAATTAAAAATTAATTGTCCGCAGTCAATTCGAGCAAACTTACGAAGAAAAGGAAAACAAACACCTATGGATTTTGAACGTAGAACCCTTAAGAAACGACACCCTCATAAAATAACTTTGGAATTTGACGTTATCAGTGAAGATGTCGATATAGTCAAGTGTCAACAGATAGCCAACAGTTTGGCTGCTTCGATTCCCGTACAGTTATTATGCGATCGCCGCATCGAAGTTACCTGTAGCTTTTCTTCGGTACAACCATCGCCACTGAAGACTTATGAGCAGGTGCAATTGCCTCCACTAGAGATGACGGTAAGTGTTTATGGGTAGGAGAAAATAATGTACGAACACCATATAAAAGATATGGCGAGAGGCTCCGTAGAAGCAGGATTAACTAAATCTACATTCCCAGCACCCACAGTAACGATACCCGTTGAACTTTTGCAAGAGTTTGGTCTTGATTTATGAAGAAAGAAGACTTATCCCAGATGCCCATACAAAACCGTCCTTGCACAACTTGTCCTTTTGAGGGGGATAAACCAATTCCCCTTAGCCCAACAAGGTATCTAGAGTACCTTAGCAAAGTAGTTAATCTTGAAAGTCAGCACTTTTGCCATTCCGCCAATAACCAAATGCTGTGCCGGGGAGGTAGAAATATTCTACTCAGAGTTTTGTGCGCTCAAGGTTTCATCCCCGAACCAACAGACAAAGCTTTTGAGACAGCATCCGCCGAAGCTTTGGGTAAAGTAAAGCCCACCGTTAGCAACGAATTAGCGTGACAACCTTTGGTCAAGCCATCCGCACTGCACGTATGGGCATAGGCTACAGCCAGCGCGAACTGGCGGCGATGGTAGAAATAGACTTTACCTACTTGTCTAAGCTGGAGAGCGATCGCAGTGAGTATCCGCCCAAAGAGTATGTTATTGGGCAACTAGCACATTACCTAGGCTTGAATAGAGAGGAGTTGATATGCCTAACAGGTCGATTGCCCGAACGCTATCAAGACTTCCTCAAGCAAAACTACAGGGTAATGCCTGCGTTGTTCCGATGGATGCGGCAAGATCCGCAAGCTATAGAAACCTTTGAAAAGGACTGAAAAATTGTGAGTGAAGAATTTGAAAAGACAATGACTGACGGGCTACGGGCGATCTACAAGCTGTTGCAAGATAACAATCGATTGCTAGAGCGAGTAGTCCAATTTCTAGAAGAAGAATCAGCCCGAAAGGAAGCTCCCAACTATCATCAACACTTGGAAGAATTTGCAACTTTTGACTGGGAATCGATAGGAGCGACGGTAGAAAGGAGTGATGCTCAAGGGGCGGCTATTGTCACTTGGAAAGGAAAGCAGTTTGTGAGGCGAAGTCCGACGAATAAATATGGGGCAGTCGTATTTTTCAGCCGTTGTATCGGTAACGACGAGCAAGGGGTAAAGAAGTATGAGCGATTATGTACCTTCAAGTCATTAGAGAAAGTAGAAGTAGAACCAATCTCTGATAAAGCGACTAAGCTGATCCGATAACGGCAGAAGATTTCGCATCAAAATACCCATATTTTTTGTTTAGGGCTAAACAACTGTTTTAGCCCTAGTTTTGTATTGAAAAAGAGGAAACTAACAATGCTAGAAATAGTCTTCACCAAACAAAAAAGTCTCGAACAATTACAGCATTTTCTTAAGCACTATCAACAGGTTTATCCACAGGCAAAACGGCAAGGAAAGATTGTATTGCGGCATTACATCAAAAAGGTGAATCACCAAATTCAACATTTACAGTTCCGTTCCAAGCGCAAATAGATTTTGTTTCCAATCAGGTTCCACTATTAACTACCTATTTAAACAGCTACTTCTGAGAAAAATGATGAGAAATCTTGAGACTCCAAAACTAGAGGCGTATTTAGTTTCCAATCCAACAGGGCTTGCCGAGCTATCAGAGGCAGTAGAAACAGCCTTAGCAGGCATTGAAGGTCGTGCTTCAGTGGAGCTTGTAACACTTGGTGGAGAAAAATTTACTTTGCACATTATTCGCAGAATTGCTAATGGCTAATCCACGGCTCAACAAGCGGCAAAAGCATCGGCTCAAGTTCAACCATCTGTTCGCGCTTCAAATATAGCGATGCAACAACAATCAGTAATAGGAAACTAAAGGTTTCAAACAACTTTAGAGGTAACGAATGAAAAGATTACCCTGCCCGTTTTGCGGCGGTACAAACCAAGAAATTTACGATTTGTGGTACGACGGTTCGCACGTCCTGGTGTACTGCAAGTGCGGCGCACAAGCAGGATCAGCAGAAGACGAAAAAGAGGCGATCGCACTGTGGAATCAGCGAAGCGTTCTTAAAGAGTCTTCTTTTCACTACCAATGTTTGTCATGCCCCTTTTGTGGCGGACAAGAACAAGAAGAATATCAACAAGGAAAAGCCCTTTGGCTATGGTGTTCATGCGGCGCACAGGGAAGTCATGGGACAGACAGAGAAGGAGCGATTACCGCTTGGAACACCCGCATCACTGGTCAAGCGCTGGAGAAAAATTAATGAAGAAAATTATCGCGACAACACTGTTATTACCTTGGCTAACATTTGCATCACCAGGACTAGCTCAAGTGACAATAGATTTTCAGTCCCAACCAACACAACAACAGTTACTCCAAGTAGTTGAAAGTGCCACCAAAGACAAAAATTACTCTACAGCCTTGAGAGTAGCTAATAATGCAATTAAGCAGTTTCCTGATCTGGCGATCGCTTATTATTACAGAGCGATCGCCCTCAATAATTTAGGCAACAAAAAAGATGCGCGCCTGGACTTCCAACACGCCAAAAAGCTGTATCTCAGCCAGTTAAAGGATGCTCAGATTAGCCCTCAAGAAAAAAATGAGGCACGGATAAAGTTGGAAACTGTTGAGCAGAATTTGTTATTACTACAGTCTTAGCCATGAGCAAATGCAGTGCTTTAGAGCCAGCCCCGACGAGATTCTATGCGCCATCCGGGCTATTTTCTGAGGAGGATTTGCACCAATTGAGCGCCGAGTATTTGGGTGAAATCATCATTTCCCCTGGTGGTAGCTTTCGGTATCGGGTGACTTCGGGTCCACTCTGTCGATTGTATTGGGAACGCGGCAAACCCCAACCAAACGTTAATGAATCGGCGTATTGTCGAAACCCTAACGGCAAAGGCTGGAGGCGATCGCATTCTAACTTCCTTTCGTACCAGGTAGCAGGCGGCAACTTTGTTACGGTGCGGTGGCAGTTGCCAGTACAGCAGCAGACTATTATTACTATTGAAAAATCAGAGTGGCTGCCTGAATCCAATGTTCAGGCAAGTTAATCTAATTCTTCCCTTTTATTACTGCCTTAAGTTGTACTCAAGAAAATTTAATGTCATTTTCCATGCTTCCTGAGCAGGAGCAGGAGCATAACTGTCACGGCGGTCGCTCAAAAAGCCATGTCCAGCCTTGGGAAAAACATTAAGTACATAGCGCTTTTTAGCTTGAGAAAGCGCACGAGCAATCCGCTCGTGTTCTTGAGCAACAATCAATTCATCTTCCGTACCATAAATCAACATAATTGGCGCTTGCATTACCCCGACTCGATCTAATAGTGGTTTGCGCCCAAATGGGTCTTTGGGGTCGGCAATGCCACCACCATAAAAAGCGACTGCACCTTTGAACTTATCAGCATGAACGGCATTAGCGAGAAAAGTAAACCGTCCACCCATACAAAAGCCCATCACACCTACTCTACTAGCAGCTACTTCCTTACGTCTTGCTAAGAAATCTAGTCCTTGACCAATTTCAGCCATCACTGTCTGGTCGCTCATGGTTTTCAACTTAGCGATCGCATTTTGAATATCTGTATATTGGTAGACATCGCCATGATAGAAATCTGGTGCTAGGGCAGCATAACCTGCTTGAGCAAGACAGTCGCAAACACTTTTGATGTTAGGGTTCAAGCCAAATGCTTCCATCAATACCATCACTGCTGGCACAGAATTTTTGCCTTGGGGGCGCACGTAGTACCCTTGCAGATTTTTAGCGATAGTGACAGATTCACCTTTTAAAGGTGATGCCGTTTGAGTATTACCCCTATCTGCTTTAAGGAACAGTGAAGTAGTAGCAACACCAGCGCCAGTAATTAATAATTTGCGTCTTTTCATTTAGCCTTTACAGGGATATGGGGGACTTTAACAACTTCAGTCATTATCTCCTGAAAGCTTGAGAATAATTCGGTGCAAACTGCCCTGTTAACTTTAGCTCAAATTTAACTTCAACCATACCCGCTAGCTACCAAAAGCGCGGCTATTGTTTTACCTACAAAACCTCAACAATGCCCAACCTTATCAGCTATTCGCTCAACCACCAGGATGAGCCAACTTTGCAGCAGTTAGAGAACCATCTGCAACACCTGAGCCAGGACAAGAAAGCTGCGATCGCTATGACAGCTATTTACGAGGCAACCGAGCCTAGCGCCGTCGATTTCGACCATGTTTGTGATCGCTGTCCCTACTTCAACAAAGCGATCGCCTTACTCCAAGATCTATCTCACTCAGGACTATTAGCCTTAGCTAGAGCGATAACGGAGGAATTAGCGGTACTAGAGCAATTGCAGGGGGCAAGCCGATGAAACCTCAACGGTGTCCCTTTTGTGGCAGCAGTGTGTCTTTGATAGACAGCGCCAAAGTATTCGGGTGCAGCTACGGGTTTATCTATTTATGCGACTCTTACCCCCAGTGTGATGCCAAGGTCGGGTGTCATCCTGGGACAATTAAACCCCTCGGAACTTTAGCTGATAAAGAATTACGGAGATGGCGTAGACTAGCCCATCAAAAGTTTGATCCTCTGTGGAAACTGGAGATGTTCTCTTGCCGTAATGCTGCGTACATCTGGCTATCGAAAGTAATGAGATTGCCCCTAGAACGGACTCATATTGCTATGTTCGACATTAGGCAGTGCCAAAGAGCGATCACCTTTATTGAAGATTTCAAGATAAGTCGGCGCAGTGCCAAAAAGAGAGTAAAAACCTGTTGCTAAATAAGGAGAAATACAATGAAGTCTAAAGCACCCGCAATTAATCGTAATGACGGATTTGATATGGTTGCAGTTTGGGAAAAAGATGGGAGAAAATGGTACTTGTTGCAGTTAGCGCGTCCTCAAAGTGCGATCGCTTTAGCTCAAGAAAATCCTAATACGAGATTAGTTTTTCCGACAACGATTAATCCAAATCGTTTAATTAGACAGAGCCGTAAGTTCAATAGTTTAAAGCAGTAAGTACGTTCTAACTAATTACTATTTGTAGTTTTTAGATAGAATAGCTACTTGGAAAAAGAATATTTTGCTGGGAATAACTTAACATACAAGCCTAAAAATATGACTGCAATAACTTGATTTACTTGTTGATTAATGCTATTATTTAATAATAGTTGCAGGCTAATAGTATGCCAGCCAATAAAGGATTCTTTCTACTCAAATCAAAGCTTACCAAAGTTGTACAACAAGAGATTCTAGCCGCAGCTAGAGTAGTTGTGAAGCAAGCGCCATTGTTTCGACCGATGATGCCAACTGGTCAATCTTTCAATTATTCAATGACCAATTGTGGCGATTTAGGATGGGTTGCGGATAGGCACGGATACCGCTATCAGGAGATTCACCCAGAGACTTTTAAAGTATTTCCAGCGATGCCCCAGGTTATTAAAGATTTAGCAGTAGAGATAGCTAAAGAAACGGGAAATGATAATTTTCATCCCCAATCTTGTTTAATTAACCTTTACAACAAAGGTGAGAAGCTAGGAATGCACCAAGACAGTTCTGAGAAGAATTTATCTGCACCAATAATCTCGATTTCCCTTGGAGATTCAGGAGTTTTTGTTTTGGGTGGACTCCTCCGTACTGATGAAACTAAACAGTATATTGTCCAGAGCGGGGACGTTATTGTAATGGGTGGTGAGAGTCGAAACTTTTTCCACGCTTTCAAGGGGACTGTTCCCAATACTAGCAATTTGTTGAAAAATGGCGGCAGGTTAAACCTAACAATTAGGCAGGTAAACTAATAGCTATTTATTACTAATAGGTATTATATATAACTCTATTAGTAATAAATAGCTTGACTTGTAAATCAGTTTATTGTATTATTGGATTAGCCAAATATTGTACTTGTAAAAAGTTGTTAGAGCGCAGTCTCCGGTACAGAACTTTTCAAGGGCGTTGCCAACGCAAAAAAAGATACGAAAACAAAAAATACGGCACTCTCTACACGCCGAAACATAAAAAAGGACTTCCATCATGTCTACACAAGAATTGCTAACTAACTTGTTCAATGCGATCGCATTAGGCTTCACGCTCATTGCAGCAATGGATTTTACTTTAAGGCTAGTTGTTGTCTACCAACAAGTTTCGATTGCTTCAAGCTCATCAAAAAAAGAACTCCCTGTTCAACAGTCAATTAGTGAACTACCTCTAGTTGCCATCTCACAGGTGCTACCCCAGTTGCCCGACCCTTGGCTGTTGCCAGTGGAAGACAAAGTAAACATATCAACCAAAACCTTTTCAAGAGAGCAAAAGCATCTGCGTTTGCTACCTTCCGCCAAAGCAGTTGATGTTTCTCAGCCTAAACTTGAAAATTTGTTAGGAGGGGTAGACTTAGAGCATCTGAAATTGCGACAAGCTAGAAAAATAGCAAAAGCGTTAGGCATCGCCCAAAAAATCAATGGGCGCGACCAGAAGCTTGAGTTCTTGCGTAACCAAATAAAGGTCAAGCTACAGCAAGAAACGTTGATAAATACAGAAGTTCGAGAGCTACTGAGGGAAGCTAGATTAGCTAGTTAAATCTAGTAAGTGTATTACTTATGTGCTGTGCTTTCACTGTAAAAGTAGTACACTTACTAGAAGCATAAGGATAAAAAGAGGTCAATATGGGTAACGGAAAAGTGGATTTTTCGAGGCTTTGAAATGCGGAGTTTATTTTGGTTTACCCCTGCGGTAGTTATCCCCTTAATATGCTTACACTTGTCTTCAGGGCAACCATTCTCTACAGCAACGGTTGACATCCGCCCTACTCCCCAGTCGCCTCTACCATCAAAAGCGTCACTGCCGCAAGTTACTCCAGCTTTACCTAAAGTTATCTCTTCCCAGGTACGAACTCCAACGAAAAAGCAGGCGAAAAAAGCAATCGCTCAAAAGCATCGCTCAAAAACCCAAGCCAAAAGAAAGAAAAGCAAAGAAAAGACCCGCCCATACATTGCTCCAGCTATCGAAATACGAGTTGCGGTCGCACAGAACGTTAGCAAGAAAGCGATCGCCTCCTCGACAGCAGCAAACATTGTTGGTGGCAACGGGCAACGGTTAGAGCAACTACCGCCATCTCAAGCATTTCAAGTATCTGCTAGTAGCTCAAGCATCGCATTTCAAGAAGTGCAAATACCTTCTGCTGTATGGATTGAGCCAACTGATGGTGGAGCGGTATTCGTCGCTAATAGCTGGTACAGAGGTAAGTTGCTATTGATAGCCCAAGGTGACGAGCTAATTGCTATTAATTATGTGAACTTGGAACAATACCTCGCGTCGGTTGTAGGTAGCGAGATGTCTGCCTCTGCACCAATGGAGGCACTAAAAGCCCAGACGATCGCGGCTCGGTCTTATGCGTTGGTGCATACCTTTCGTCCGGCTAATAAGTATTTTGACTTGGGCAACGTTATGTGGAATATGTAAAATATCTTAATCATATGCAAAATTTTCACTAATTGTAAAATCTACTTTGCTTACATATTCATTTGAATGCACATTATTGTACGTTAGTAAAAGAGTTCCCACAAGCAATAGAAGGTAGTGCGTCAAATAAACGTGGGATTGGTAGAGTAGAGGGGATCTCTCATCTGCAACTCGTCCATGCAATGCCCTTTGTGTGATCATTCTAAAGCCCATAAACACGGCAAGATGCCCAACGGACATCAACGCTATCTCTGTCCTGTTTGCCAACAGACGT
>NZ_JBYCCV010000102.1:0-12333 GCF_057473825.1 Aliterella sp. E5.1 | reverse complement strand
CTGTGACCCCTCTCGCTGGTTATCGGCATCAATGACTTTTTGGCGCAGGTCTACAGAGTACGCTTTCATTTAGTTTCCGTTCAAGTTTACTCTTTAACTGTATTATATTCAATCAGGAACTGCTGTATGTTGCTACAGGCTCAAAATCAAATCTCTGTTGCCAAAATATTCTGAGCCTCGTGCTGATTTAGTTGAGACCCAACAAAAATTTATAATTTTTAAAATCTAGCTACACAAATAATTGCGCGTTTGTGTAGCTGCAATCAGCTATAACGTTCTTCTGCCCAAGGTTCGCCTCGGCTGTTGTAGCCATTGCGCTCCCAAAAGCCTAATTCTTCTCGATCTAGAAACTCTAAACCATTAATCCATTTAGCACTTTTCCAAGCATAAATATGCGGTACTACTAGCCGCATCGGACCGCCATGTTCGGCACTTAGGGGTTCGTCAAATACCGTATGGGCAAAAAAGTTTTCTTCCCGCACAAAGTCAGACATCGCAATATTGGTCGTGTAACCGCCATAACAGTGTTCCATCACATGAACGGCTTTCGGGTCTACCTCAATCGATTTCATAAAATCGGTGACTTTGATTCCTCTCCATTTGACATCGAGTTTAGACCAGCGCGTAACGCAATGAAAGTCGGCGGTAAATTCCTGTTGGGGTAGAGCCATAAAGTCATCCCAGCTAAACGTTGCATCTTTTACCAGACCCCAAACTTTAAATTGCCAGGTTTCTTTACTAACTTGGGGCGTTTGCCCGTAAGTAAGCACCGGAAACCCTTTAGTTAAGTATTGACCGGGAGGAACGCGATCGCTCTGTTCCTCGTCAGGTTTTTTAAAAAATTTTCCTAGCATTATTTTCGTTGCTTCAGGTTCCTACTCTATTGTGGAATAGAACTGTTTAACTTACATTTCTGTAGCTAGTTAGCAACAGGCGCAAGGTTTATTCTGCTGCTTCGTCTTCTTCTTTATTTGGATATACAAACTTAGAGCGTCCGCTCAAAATTGATTTACCCAAAGAAAGCGCTTTTTGCGCTTCTACTACTGCTTTATGTTTCCAGGTTGCTTTGCGCTTATCTCGTTTTGATTTGGATGTTTTCTTCTTAGGAACTGCCATGATAGCTACTACAATTTTTGACAACCTTTCTAGTATAAAGGCAAAAAGCCAGCCCTACAACGACAAAATGTTGTTCTTACCAATTTGCTATGTCTAAAGTGAGCAGATTTTATCTTTGCTCGGAGGCAGGATTGGCTGGATCTGCTGGAGGTAAGCTCCCAGGAGCAGGAGCGGTCGTTGGGGCGACAGAAGGTTGTCCTGAATTAAAATTACTCCCAGGAGCGGTCGTTGGAGCAACAGAAGGTTGTCCTGAATTAGAATTATTCTCAGGAGAATTTACTGACGGTGTTCCCGGCGATTGGGGGCTTGGAACCAATGGTACTCCCGGTGCTTGAGGGCTTGGAACTAAAGCCGGACTTCCAGGCAGTGGTGTACTAGGGGCAGAGTTTGTTGGTTGAGTAGGAGCATTATTGATAACTTCTCTAGCACTACTGGGAGGATTAGGATTATTCTGTTGTTGTCTGGGCGTGACAGGTGGGGTATTTCTCTGTTGAGGAGGTGTAGGTGTATCGGAAGTAGCTAATTGTTGCTCATCGAGACGTAAAAGACTCCGTGCGCTATTGAAGTAGGTAAATCCATCAGTACCGCCATTCCATTGTGGACGACTTACGCTTACAGCTAAAACTGGGGCAATTACACCTTGATTTTGTCCCAAAATTACTACGTAAACGTCAGTTATTTGAGAACCTCTATCGAAACTTTGTTGAAGGGCGGAAGTAGCTGCCAGTTCTGCCCGTTGAATTAGGCTATCGTAGGTTTCATCTGGTTGGCGATCGACAGTAATATCATCAATCCGAGCTGTTTCAGCTTGAGCCGTTTGTTGTCCAAGAGAACCAAACCCGATAATTAGCAAAGATAGGGCAGTTATTTGAGTTGCCCTAGTTATCCATTGCCCAAAATCAGGTTTGTTTTTATTTTGGTGCTGTTTGGTCTTTAAGGCTTGCTTGCAAAAAATCAACCGCATAACTGCAATTGCTCCTTAAATTGGGTGCTTGAAAATTAACGATATCTAACTGTATTAACATTGCTTTGCTGTCTGCTGTTAAATATAACTAGATATCTTCAAAATAATCGGGCAATCAAAACCTTAAAATCTGCTGTTTTAGCTGAAAATAATATACTTTACCTGTTTTGCTAATTAGCTTGTAGAGAAAACAGGGTTTTATACTCAACGTAACGAGTTTTATATGAATACGTGACTAAGGTGTGATTTTGTAGGAGTGAGGAGCAGTTGGATTTGATGCAACTTTCGCATCAGAAAACTAAAATTTTTAGCAGTAAGCTGTAACATCTTCGCCACATTCATCAGCCAAGTAGCATAGCGCCCGAAAACGCAAAGCTACCAATTCCTCGTACAGTGGATTGAGTTTGCACATGGGAGGAATGTGGAATAATTTACGACCAAATAAGGTAATATCGCGCTCAAACGGACATTGGGCAGGAATTAGCTTGCATAAACGGTGGGCTAATTTTGGGTTGCTTACTTGGACTCGATCTAGACGTTGACGCAAAGATTGAAAAATATCAAAGTCTACTTTTTCACCTAGCATCCAGTTGTTAAGTGGGAAGTCTGAGTTTGTTTGTTGTGATAAGTTCATAACGTCTCTACTTTAATCTGGTAATATGGGTGTTCTAAAAGTATCTACAGTTTGTTAGCGAGTTTTTCGGAAGAATTTGACCTTCTAGTCAATGGAGCCGCAGGTGCGCAATGCGAAAAGTTAATTTGTCATTATCTTGCCCCTGGTTAAATAGATTGAGAATTAGAGACATCACTGAACTTTTGCCCTTGTAGATTTCCAATTTCCGTAAATGCACTCAAGGTTAGCCAAAATAAAAGGGTAGGAAGAAGCTTGTAACTTCTTCCTACCCTTTGGCAGCTATAATCTATAAAACCTTGATGTACTTAAGATGCAGCGACTTCTTGAGCAGTTGTACGCCGCCGTCTTCTCCCATCTAGAACTTTAGCTGGTTCGTCGGGAGTTTGCATCAATAGGGTAACGGAAGGTTGAGTTTGCAATTCCCGGCGAATTTGGCGCTGCAATTCTCGTTCTAACTGTACTTGTACCCCTACCCAATCTACTTCCACTGGTTCGCCATTGACCGATTGCGTAAAACTCGACCAGCGATCGCTTAATACTCTTTCCATCCGCTCTTGCACCCATTTTTGCAGCATGGGGCGATCGACAGAGGTAACTACACCGCGCAGGTGAATTTCTGGTTTCATCATCAATTTGCCTTGCCAATCTACCGCCGCCGCAATGGTAATAATTCCTTCTCCTGCCAATTGCTGCCGTTCTTTGAGGACGCGATCGCTGACTATTCCCGTCCGCGACATATCCACTAGCTCAATTCCCGCAGGCACTTTCCCGGTGACGCGAATCGCCTCTGACGAGACTTCTACCACATCCCCGTTCTGGACAATTACCATATTCTCAGCAGGAATGCCTGTACTTTGGGCTGTTTGGGCGTGTTTGACTAGCATCCGGTGTTCGCCATGCACTGGTAGGAAGAACTTCGGCTTGGTTAGTCCAATCATCAGTTTTTGGTCTTCTTGGCAGCCGTGACCGGATACGTGCAATCCTTTATCTTTACCGTAGATAACGTTCGCTCCCTGCATCATTAAGCGGTCAATGGTATTGACTACCGCAATGGTGTTTCCAGGAATTGGGTTAGCCGAAAATACTACAGTATCGCCGGGACGAATTTTTATTTGCTGGTGTTCGCCGTTAGAAATTCGAGTCATGGCTGACAATGGTTCGCCTTGCGAACCAGTAGTCAGAATCAATACTTTTTCTTCGGGTAAGTTACGCAACGCCTGCAAAGGTTGCAGCAAGTTATCTTCGCACTTGATATAGCCCAAGTTGCGGGCGTGAGCGATCAAGTTCAACATTGAGCGCCCGACTACACCAACTACGCGATTTTGCTTTCTGGCTATGTCCAAAATCATGTTGATGCGGTGGACGGAAGAGGCGAAGGTTGTAACTAAAATTCGCCCTTTAGCTTGACTAAATACCCGTTCTAAGTTTGGATATACCGAGCGTTCGGAAGCTGTATAGCCTGGTACTTCAGAATTTGTCGAGTCGCTAATCAAGCAAAGTACGCCTTTTTCGCCGTGTTCTGCTAACCGTTGCATATCAAAAAATTCGCCATCTACTGGAGTATGGTCAAATTTGAAGTCTCCAGTGTGGATAATTACTCCGGCGGGTGTATGCAAAGCAATAGTAAAACTATCAGCAATCGAGTGAGTATTGCGGATAAACTCAACGATAAATTGCGAACCTAATCTTACGGTTTCGCGGGGTCTAACAGTTCTTAATTCTGTGCGATCGCGCATTCCGGCTTCTTCTAATTTACCTTCTAGCATTGCCAATGCTAATCTAGGTCCATAAATTACCGGAATTTCTAGCTGTCTGAGGTGAAAGGCTATGCCACCAATATGATCTTCATGACCGTGAGTGACGATCATGCCTTTAATTTTGTGGCGATTTTCCCGCAGGTAAGTCATGTCTGGAAGCACAATATTTACTCCGTGCATACCATCGGTGGGAAAAGCTAACCCTGCGTCTAATAAAATTATTTCATCGTTGCACTCAAATACGCAGGTATTTTTGCCAATTTCATGCAAGCCGCCAAGAGGAATAATTTTTACTACTGCTGATGTGTTTTTTGTCATGTCAATCCTTTGAACGATAGGTTGTTAATGTTTAATAAAAAAACTGTAGAAGTTCTCATTTTTTCTAAATGAGCTTAAGTTTCTAGCAAATTTTTTATCTGAATGTTCTGCAATTGGGGGTAGATTTCAACCCCGTCTTCTGTAAGATTTTTGCCTTTTGCTTGAAAGTATTTAATAATCCAAATCTTTATTTTTAGCATTTATATCTTGCAAGACTTTTTCTAAGGTATTGATTACCTTGGCTTCTTCTTCGCATTGCAATGGCAGACGAGTCGAACCAACATCCCAACCTTTGAGTTTGAGCGCCATTTTTATTGCAATTGGATTAGCAGTGATAAATAAAGCCTTAAACAAAGGAAATAATTGTAAATGTATGCTAGTCGCACTCTGTACTTTGCCTGTTTCAAAAGCTCCAATCATTTGCTGCAACTGCACGCCTACCAAATGACTTGCTACACTGACAACGCCTTTCGCACCTACTGCTAACATTGGCAAGGTTAGGGAGTCATCGCCGGAGTAGATTTGAAATTCTCTAGGTGTCAAGCGGCTAATTTCACTTGCTTGGTCTAAGTTACCCGTTGCTTCTTTGATACCTACGATATTATCAATCTCAGCTAAACGAGCTACTGTCTCAGGAAGGAGATTTTGGCTGGTACGACTGGGGACGTTGTACAACACTATAGGTAAGTCGGGGCAAGCGGAGGCAATCGCCCGAAAGTGATGGTACAGACCCGATTGGGGGGGCTTGTTATAGTAAGGAACAACTTGTAAAGATCCATGTACTCCTATTCTAGATGCTTTTTGAGTAGCTGAAATCGCTTCAGTGGTAGAATTTGACCCCGTACCTGCCATTACTAAGGCTTTTCCAGCTACTGCCTGCAATACGACTTGAAATAGTTGATATTCTTCATCCCAAGTTAGGGTTGGCGATTCTCCTGTTGTACCGCACACGACGATTGTATCGCTGCCATTTGCGGCTAAATGTGCGGCTAATTGCTCAGCTACAGCATAATTGACACTGCCGTCTGGTTTAAACGGTGTAACCATTGCTGTAACAACTTTTCCAAAATCTACCACCCGTTTTTACTCCTCACCGTAGCTTCTAGCTATTTGCTGTTTGATATTCTTTGGCTGATAGTAGATTTTTTTCTACTAATAATTCAGCAATTTGCACGGCATTCAAGGCTGCACCTTTACGAATTTGGTCGCCACACAGCCACAGTTCTAAACCACACTCGTGAGATATATCTTGACGGATGCGACCTACTAGCACTTCATCAATACCTGTAGCATCTATCGGCATGGGGAAGTAATTTGCTTCCCAGTCTTCCACGACTCGCACGCCGGGAGACTGACTTAGTATTGCTTTGGCTTGGGTAGCACTCATTGGCGACTCAAATTCTAGATTAATCGCTTCCGAGTGGGCGCGTAGTACGGGAACCCGAACGCAGGTTGCCGTAACTCGCAGTTGTTCGGCGTTAAATATTTTCCGAGTTTCGTTAACCATTTTCATTTCTTCTTCACAATAACCGTTGGCGGTCATGGGGGAGTTGTGAGGAAATAAATTAAATGCCAAAGGGTAAGGGAAAATTTCTGGAGTAGGGGATTTTCCTTGCAAAATTTCTTGAGTCTGGTTTTTGACTTCTTCCATTGCCATCGCTCCCGCCCCACTGGCAGACTGGTAAGTAGCGGCAATAATCCGGTTAATTTTCCTGACTTTATACAGGGGATACACCGCCACTGCCATCAAAATTGTCGTGCAGTTGGGGTTGGCAATAATGCCTTGATGGTTGCCGATTGCGTCAGGATTGACTTCTGGTACTACTAAGGGAACTTGAGGATCGGTGCGAAAGGCGCTAGAGTTGTCTATCACTACAGCACCCGCAGCTACAGCAATAGGTGCTAGAGTTTTTGAAATAGAGCCACCTGCGGACGCTAGTACCAAGTCAATATTATCAAAAGAGCGATCGCTCACTTGCTCGATTACTAAGTCTTCTCCCTTGAAGTTCAAAGTTTTCCCTGCGCTGCGAGGAGAAGCTAGTAGCTTTAGTTCCGCCACAGGAAAATTACGGCTTTCTAGCAATTCTAATAGTTCTGTGCCTACAGCCCCGGTTGCGCCTAAAATTGCCACGCGATAGGATTTTGTCAAGTTTTGCTCCTAGTCAATATAATCGTTGATTAATTCCAGTTTTTAAATAGCTTGTTTAGATAATTAATTAAATTTAATAGTCAATTATTTTAGTAAGAAATTAAGCTTTTTCGTAACTTATAGCAGTTTGATTAAAGTCTTCAAGCAACTCAAATAGGCTTTGGCTACTAGCTTATCAGCAAATGGTTGCTCAAGGCAGAACTTAAGTTGAGGAAGCTAGAGATAAATGTAACATAGAGCAAAAGTGATAGACCGTAATGCGCGATCGTGTCAAATTATCGCTAAACTAAAAACTGCTCGAAACGCCACAAGCTTTATCTGCCCAATGTAGAATATCACGGTGGCGTTGAACCTACCCTGCCAGAATAAAAGTGCTTTGGTTTTAGAGGGATAAAAAAGGCAAATATTATAATTGTTAGGCAAAGTCCAGCTTTCGCCGTCAGCAACCAGAGCAAGCTTAGGTAATTTAGTTCCATTTAGTCAAATTGTCAGATAAAACTCTAAACATGAAAGTCACCCAGGAAAAACTCCCCGCAAGTCAAGTTGGCTTGGAAATAGAAATTCCCCCCGAACAGTCCAAACAGGCTTACGAACAGGTAATTCAAAACTTTGCTCGTTCTGCCAATATTCCTGGGTTTCGTAAAGGTAAAGTTCCCCGTCAAGTATTAATTCAACGGCTAGGGGTAGTAAGAATCAAGGCAACAGCCTTAGAAGACTTAATTGAAAGCGGCGTAACAGAGGCACTCAAGCAAGAAGAAGTTAAAGCAATTGGTCAACCGCAGCTACGCACTTCTTTTGAAGACTTAATCAGCCAGTACGAACCTGGCAACCCTTTGACTTTTAAGGCGGCGGTGGATGTACAGCCAGAAATAAATCTGACTCAGTACACTGGCTTACAAGTGCAAGCGGAGGAAGTAAAATACGATCCTGCCAGCGTCGAGAAAGTAATTGAAGAAAATCGCCAAGAAATGGCAACATCGATTCCTGTCGAAGGACGCGTGGCGCAAATGGGCGATGTGGCAGTAGTAGACTTTAAAGGCATTTTAGTCAACGACGACCCAGAGGCGGAAGTAGAAGAAATCCCTGGAGGTCAGGCGACAGATTTTCAAGTAGAACTCAACGAAGGTAGGTTTATTGAGGGCTTCATTGATGGCATTGTGGGTATGAATATCGGCGAAACTAAAGAAGTTGATGCCAAGTTTCCCTCCGAGTACCCCCAGCCAGAGTTTGCAGACCGAAAAGCAAAGTTTACAGTGACTTTGAAAGAATTAAAAGAAAAAGAACTGCCAGAAGTCAACGATGACTTTGCCCAAGAAGTCAGCGAATTTGAAACTTTAGAAGAATTAAGAGCCTCGCTAGAAAAGAGATTCCAAGAGGAAGCAGAAAATAAAACTAAAGCTAACAAGCAGCAAGCTTTGACAAAGGAATTGGTAAAAAATGTTGAGGTCGATTTGCCCGAAACCTTAATTAACCAAGAAATCGATACAATGCTGACCCAAACTGCTATGCAGTTAAGCAGACAGGGAATTGATGTCAAAAAGTTATTTACTCAAGATACTATACCCGAACTACGATCGCGATCGCGCCCCGAAGCCATTGATAGCATCAAACGCACCTTAGCACTGCAAGAAATCGCCAAACGCGAATTGATTGAAGTAGAAAGTGCGGCGATTGAAGCGCGGTTTAATGAAGTGCTAGCACAGTACGCCGACAAAGATGTTGACAAGGAAAGGTTGCGCGAAGTCATCGCCGACGAATTGCTCACTGAGAAAATTCTCGATTGGTTGCAAGCAAACGCCACTATTGAACTTGTCGCCGAAGGCACTTTGAATCCGCCCGAAGAAATAGCCGCAGAAGCAGAAGAAGTCGAAGCCAATCTAGAAAAAACAAGCGCAGAATAAGTATATAGGGCGATCGCTCTGTCATTAGGGCGATTTCTCCATCTCCAAATAGATAAGTCATAATAGGTTAAAGATAGGTTACTTAGAGTTCCAACCTACTATGCTTTCCTAGCAACGCCATGTCAGTTCCACTTTTTAAGTTTGTGATTTATGCTTGAATCAAAATCTGTATATCCTATCAACAGCGCGAACTATCTAGAGATAAACAACATCGTTCCTACCGTTGTAGAACAGTCAGGCATGGGGGAACGAGCTTTTGATATTTACTCTCGGCTTTTGAGAGAGCGGATTGTATTTTTGGGGACGCAGGTAGATGATGCTGTGGCGGACTCCATCGTGGCGCAATTATTGTTTTTGGATGCTGAAGACCCAGAAAAAGACATTCAGTTATATATCAATTCTCCCGGCGGTTCAGTCACGGCAGGCATGGCAATTTATGACACAATCCAGCAAATTCGCCCGGATGTTGTTACTATTTGTTTTGGATTAGCTGCAAGCATGGGCGCATTCTTGCTAACTGCTGGAGCAAAAGGTAAAAGGATGTCCTTACCTAGCGCCCGGATTATGATTCACCAACCATTAGGTGGCGCTCAAGGTCAAGCCGTTGATATCGAAATTCAAGCAAAA
Source organism: Aliterella sp. E5.1 (assembly GCF_057473825.1). Lineage (NCBI taxonomy): Bacteria > Bacillati > Cyanobacteriota > Cyanophyceae > Chroococcidiopsidales > Aliterellaceae > Aliterella > Aliterella sp. E5.1. Next base: position 2,867 of record NZ_JBYCCV010000102.1, on the reverse strand, counting down.
GAAATTCTTTATCACAAAAGTAGACTAAACGAGTTACTAGCTCATCACACTGGTAAGCCTCTAGAAAGAATTGAAGCTGATACAGAGCGAGACTTTTTTATGTCTGCCGAAGAAGCAAAAAACTACGGCTTAATCGACAGCGTGATTTCGCGGCAAAATATTCCCCAAGCAGGCGCTACAGTTACTCCAGTTAACTAATTCGAGGCTTTTTATGGTAAAGTACGACTCCCATCTTAAATGTTCGTTTTGCGGCAAGTCTCAAGAACAGGTACGCAAGTTGATTGCCGGACCGGGAGTCTACATTTGCGATGAATGCGTTGATTTGTGCAACGAAATTCTTGACGAAGAATTAATCGAACACAATACAAGCAGCGCGGCCGCTCCCCAATCACCTCGTCCCGAACCACCCCAAAAACGCCGCCCCCGCTCGGCAAGTTTATCTTTTAATCAAATACCCAAGCCGCGAGAAATTAAAAACCATCTAGACGACCATGTAATTGGTCAAGACGAAGCTAAAAAGGTCTTATCAGTAGCAGTTTACAACCACTACAAGCGTCTCAGCCTACTTCAAAATAAAGCTAGTGGCAAAGGCGCAGAAGATGCGGTAGAACTGCAAAAATCAAATATTTTGTTAGTTGGTCCCACTGGTTGCGGCAAAACTCTGCTGGCTCAAACCTTAGCAAAAATATTAGACGTACCTTTTGCAGTCGCTGATGCTACAACCTTAACTGAAGCAGGATATGTGGGAGAAGATGTAGAAAATATCTTGCTCCGCTTGCTGCAAGTGGCGGATTTGGATGTAGAAGAAGCGCAACGGGGAATCATTTACATCGATGAAATAGACAAAATTGCCCGAAAAAGTGAAAATCCTTCAATTACCCGCGATGTCTCCGGTGAAGGCGTACAGCAAGCTTTGTTGAAGATGTTGGAAGGCACGATCGCTAACGTACCACCTCAAGGCGGGCGCAAGCATCCCTATCAAGACTGCATCCAAATTGACACCAGCAATATTTTGTTTATTTGTGGCGGTGCTTTTGTGGGTCTAGATAAAGTTGTAGAGCAGCGCATTGGCAAGAAATCAATGGGCTTTATTCAACCAGGGGAAGGGCAATCGAAGGAAAAACGCACGGCAGACGTGCTGCGTCACCTAGAACCAGGCGATTTAGTTAAGTTTGGTATGATCCCTGAATTCATCGGTCGCATACCCGTAGCGGCGGTAGTAGAGCCATTAGATGAAGAAACTTTAGTGGCAATTTTGACCCAGCCGCGCAGTGCTTTAGTCAAGCAGTACCAAACGCTGTTAAACATGGACAACGTGCAACTAGAATTTAAGCCCGATGCTTTAAAAGCGATCGCTATAGAAGCCTACCGCCGCAAAACTGGAGCTAGAGCCTTGCGGGCAATTGTTGAAGAATTGATGCTAGAGGTGATGTACGAACTCCCCTCAAGAAAAGATGTTACTTGCTGTACGATTACGCGAGAGATGGTAGAAAAACGCTCTACGGCGGAATTGCTAGTACACCCATCTTCCTTACCCAAGCCAGAATCTGCCTAAATCATGCCTTACATTTGCGTTCGTGGCGTTAACCACTATTACGAGTGGGTAAAGTCGCCGGAAAATTCTCACGTCAAGCCAGTAATGGTATTTATACATGGGTGGGCTGGCTCGGCTCGTTATTGGCAAAGTACAGCTATTGCCCTAAGCAAAGACTTCGACTGTCTACTATACGATATGCGAGGTTTTGGGCGCTCTAATGGGACTCCCTTTGACGTAAAATCGGCAGTTGCAGAGTCCTCCGCGCCCGTCGCAGAAACTGTAGAGGAGTTAACTTACGAGCTTGATGAATATGCCAGAGATTTGGCAGCTTTGCTAGATGGATTAAAGCTAAAAAAGGTTTATCTCAACGCTCATTCAACAGGTGCATCGGTAGCAACATTGTTTCTCAACCTGTATCCAGAGCGGGTAGAGAAAGCAATTTTGACTTGTAGCGGTGTTTTTGAGTACGACGAAAAAGCCTTTGCGGCTTTTCACAAGTTTGGTGGCTATGTAGTCAAATTTCGCCCCAAGTGGTTGGCGCTAATTCCCTTTGTCGATCGGATGTTTATGGCGCGATTTTTAAAACGCTCAATTCCAAAGAGCGATCGCAAAGCTTTTTTGGATGACTTTTTGATGGCAGATTATGCCGCCGCAATCGGCACAATGGTTACGGCAGTAAGCGAAAATGCTGCCAAGTTTATGCCGCACGAATTTACCAAGCTGACTGTACCCACGCTTTTAGTTGCTGGAGAATACGACCAAATTATTCCGCCTGCCATGGGCCGTCAAGCCGCAGCCTTGAGCGACAATGTAGAATTTGTCTTGATGCCAAATACGGCTCATTTTCCGATGCTAGAAGATCCGCAAACTTACCTTAGCCGCGTACAGGAATTTTTACAAACACCAAAGGTGTAGCAAACAATATTTTGGTTAGTATTGGCAGCTAATTACTAAATATTTGCGTTTTTGGTATTGGTAGCCAAACGTTCTTGCTCGTAATGAATTTCTTGTTGTAACTCCTCTACACATAGCTTTTCGTAGCGCAGATCTTCCCAAGCTTTCTCTATTTGTTGGTTTTCAGCACCAATTTTTTGTTGCTGTTGTTCTAGTTCGTGTCTTTGCACCTCTAAACGCTGTTTTTCTTCAACCAAGGCTTGCTGTTCGACTTGTGAAGCACTCCAACCTGCTTCGCTGAGGTTGGAGCTTCCAACTTTGGCGTTTCAGGGACGGTTTTATTCGTCCTCGGAGCTTCCCACTTCAAAGCGCCGATGCCTCTACTATCAGTGCGATAATGTTGGTCTTACTCAGCCTCCATAGGCAGCCGCCCTCC
>NZ_JBYCCV010000101.1:0-12557 GCF_057473825.1 Aliterella sp. E5.1 | reverse complement strand
ATCCCTTGAACAGGTAGAAGATGTACTTTGCCAAGGCTTACTTGAACTTTCTTCTAATAGTGAGCGCCTGCGTTCAATGACTTTCTTCCCTCATCTTCAAATACTACCTCTGACCGCAACTTAGTATAAATACTCAATTGAGGAATCCTTAAAGTCTGCAACTGAAGCAGTAAAATCAGGCTTGGTTCGGTTTGTAGGCGTTTCTAACTTTTCTGTAGAGCAAATTAAACGCGCTCGTGAGGTAGTTGATATAGTTTCTGTACAAAATCAGTATAATCCTTGGCATCGCCAGCCAGAATTTGACGGAGTGCTGGAGTATTGCGATCGCGAAAAACTGACTTTTTTACCTTGGAGTCCTTTAGGTGGTAGCCGTCGAGTCAGCAAATTAGAAGATATAAAAGTAATCGCATCCATGGCAAAAGATAAAGGAGTATCGGTATATGCGATCGTTCTCGCATGGGTAAGGGCAAAGTCACCATGTATCGTCCCAATCCCTGGTGCTAGTAGAGTTTCAAGTATTGAAGACTCCGTAAAGTCTGCCCAAGTTAGCTTATCAACTGAGGAAGTACAGCAGATCGATAATGAAACTGGGGCTTAAAATAACTTCAGTGACATAAGTATTTAAGATGCTCGAAGTTTGGGGCGCGTTGGTTATTTTTTTCATCCTGCCTCTATTAGGCGGATTACCGTTAATTGCTTGGTTTACTTATGCAATTTCTGGCAAGCAGTTAACAAAAGTCGGTACAGGTAATATTAGCGTCTCCGCAGCTTTTTATCACGGCGGCAAAGTTGCTGGGATACTCGCCGTTATGTCAGAAGCGGCGAAAGGAATTATTGCGGTATTACTTGCCCGTACTTTTTTCCCCACGAATCCGACTTGGGAAATAATTGCCTTAATTACGCTAGTAATGGGTAGGTATTGGATTGGCAAAGGTGCAGGGGCAACTAATGTTGTTTGGGGCTATGCTGTCCATGATTGGCGCATTGCTGGGTTATCATTTTTGATTGGCGGCATTGGTTTTACTATGTTGCGGGAAAGAGAGTTAGGGCGAATGGGAGTTTTAGTCTTATTTCCTGTGCTAACTATGTTGTTACACGCCAACGATTCCGGGCGGATTGTAGCAGCAATTTCTTTGGCGGTAATTTTGGGCTGGATTTACAAAAAACTGCCTGACGATTTAGATTTATCACCCGAAGCTGGACAAGCAGAATCTCAAACTACGTTTCGATTTTTTCAAGGGAGTAAGGCGATAGTTTCTTTAGATGCCAAGTTAGAAGTTCAAAAAGTTGGTCAAAAAGCTGCTACTTTATCGAAATTAAAGCGCTTAGGTTATCCCGTACCGCCAGGGTGGGTACTTCCGGCGGGGGATGATTTAGAACCCATCGTTGCCTTTTTGCATCCCTCCGCCGCCGAGCCATTAGTAGTAAGATCTTCGGCAGTAGGGGAAGATTCGGAATCTGCTTCTGCCGCCGGACAGTACGAGACAGTTTTGCACGTTACAAGTCAAGCCCAGTTGCGCCGGGCAATTTCTCGCGTCATAGATTCTTACGACAATCCCGCCGCTATAGATTATCGCCGCGATCGCTCGATGGCGGAGGATTCAATGGCAGTTTTAATTCAAAAACAAGTCAAAGGGGTATTTTCTGGAGTAGCGTTTAGTCGCGATCCTATTGCCCGTACAGGCGATTGGGTTGTAATTGAGGCGTTACCGGGGGACGCAACAAAAGTAGTTTCCGGGCAAGTAACACCAGAACAATATCGCGTTTATATTGCTCCAGCTATGGCAATGGGGAGTAGCTGGATATTGCCGAAAGATGTAGAAATAATAGTTGAGGGTACGGGAGATGTGCCACAGCAATTAATTAAGCAAGTAGCATTTTTGGCGAGACATTTGGAATCAGGCGATCGCTCTATTCCTCAAGATATTGAATGGAGTTATGATGGCGAAATGTGGTTATTGCAATCTCGCCCTATTACAACACTACTGCCGATTTGGACGCGCAAGATTGCCTCCGAAGTCATACCGGGGTTAATTCGTCCCTTAACTTGGTCAATTAATCGTCCTTTAACTTGTGGCGTGTGGGGAGAGATTTTTACAATTGTTTTGGGAAGTCGCGCTGCGAGATTAGATTTTAATTCCACCGCCACGTTGCACTATTCTCGCGCTTATTTTAATGCTTCCTTGTTAGGGGAGATTTTTCGGCGCATGGGTTTACCAGAAGAAAGCTTAGAGTTTTTAACTAGGGGAGCAAAGTTTAGTAAGCCGCCGATATTATCTACTTTGCAAAATGTACCAGGATTGATGAGGCTTTTGGGGCGGGAATTGAAGCTAAAAAAAGATTTCGAGCGCGATTATCGATTTCATTTTTCCCCAGCTTTAGGGCGGTTAGAGAGAGATTTAACTGCCGAATCTCCACAAAAATTACTAGAGGAAGTAGATTTAATTTTGGAGTTGCTGAAAAAAGCAACTTATTACAGTATTTTGGCTCCTTTGAGTGCAGCTTTGCGCCAAGCAGTGTTTAAAGTCCAAGATAAAGATATTGATAATAGTCAAACTCCAGAAGTATCGGCAATAAATGCGATCGCACGTTTAGCAACAGAAGCGCGGAAGCTAGGAATAGTAAGTTTTGAGGAATTGGCGCAAACTGCTTCAGGACGAGAGATCGTACAGCAGTTTGAGCAATTAGTAATGCAATACGGTTATCTCAGCGAAGTAGGTACAGATATTGCGGTTTCCACCTGGCGGGAAGAACCCCAAATAGTTAAAGAGTTGTTTATGCGGATGGCTACGGGGGAAAATGAAGCCCAAAAGCTTAAAAACAAGCCAAAAAAAGGGTTTGTACAAGAGCGTGTAGATCTTAAAGGTAGGGTAACAGAAGTTTATAGTCGGTTATTAGCGTTGCTGAGGTGGCGGTTTGTGGCTTTAGAAAAAACATGGCTGTTACCATCAGGAGATATCTTTTTTTTGGAGTTAGAAGAAGTTAAACGCTTTAAATATGGGGATAGGATCAAGAAATTGATGGCTAAAAGGCGATCACAATATACGAACGATAGCGATATAGATCCTGTTCCTGCCTTAGTTTACGGTCAAGCTCCAGCTACAATTATTCCCTCCTCGGCTCCTATTACTTCAAGGTTGCAAGGTATTGGTGCAAGTGCGGGACAAGTTGAAGGTTATGTATTGGTAGTGCGGAACTTGCAAGGAGTTGGAGAAATAACCAGGGAAACGATTTTAGTTGTACCTTATACTGATTCTGGTTGGTCGCCCATACTAGCCTCCGCAGGTGGGTTAATTGCGGAAGTAGGAGGACGATTATCTCATGGTGCGATCGTGGCACGTGAGTATGGTATTCCGGCGGTAATGGATGTTTCTAATGCCACGACACTATTTAAAAATGGTCAGCGCGTCCGTATTGATGGACAGCTAGGAATTGTCGAATTGCTGTAGTTGTTGATATTTGCGCCTCTATAAAGAGGATAATTGCTACTAATTATCTTGTCTGTACGCACCCATTGCCAGGGCTAAATTATGAGTCGCCGAGCATTGTTATTAGTCAATCGTCATTCTCGCCACGGACAGAAAAATCTATCCCAAGCTATTGAGCAATTAAAAAGCCTCGGCTTAGAACTAATAGAGGAGTCGATAGAAGATCCGATAAAGGTATCAGATACGATTCGTAATTACCGCCAGCAAGTGGATATGATCATTGTTGGCGGTGGTGATGGGACTTTGAATGCGGCGGTAGATGGGATAGTTGATACTCAGTTACCTTTAGGTGTTTTACCTTTGGGTACGGCGAACGATTTAGCTCGAACTCTAAGTATTCCAACTTCTATTGTTGAAGCTTGTGAGGTTATTGCTTCTAGTCACACTCGGCGGATAGATTTAGGCTGGGTCAATGGCAAGCACTTTTTTAATGTCGCTAGTTTAGGATTGAGCGTACAAATTACTCAAAAGCTGACCAAAGAAGCTAAACGCCGTTGGGGAGTTTTGGCTTACGGTGCTACGGCAATTCAAGTTATTTGGCAATCTCGCCCTTTTCGGGCAGAAATTTGTCTCAATGGCAAATCTATCCAGGTAAAAACTGTCCAAATTGCTGTAGGGAATGGTCGCTACTATGGGGGCGGAATGACGGTAACTCAAGATGCGACTATTGACGACCAAACCTTAGACTTATATAGTTTAGAGTTGCGTCATTGGTGGCAAATGTTATTTTTATTGCCGACTATGCGTAAAGGAACTCATACACAGTTATCTAGCGTCCGCTCATTGCACGGGCAAGAGTTTGAGGTATCTACTCGCAAACATCTGCCGATTAATACTGATGGTGAGATAACTACCTATACTCCGGCTTGTTTTCGAGTGATTCCTAAAGCGATCGCTGTTTTAGTACCTAAATCATAAAACTATTAAACGCGGATTTGTACGGGCATAATTAGGTAAGTCATTTTTAAACTACCCAATGGGGTAAAAATTATTGGGCTAGTTGCAGTATGGACTTGCATTTGAATTTCGTTGGTGGGAAGTGCTTTCAATCCATCCATCAAGTATTTAATATTAAAGGCAAATTCTAAGTCTTCCCCAGAACTTGAAACAGAGATAACTTCCCTACCACTGCCAATATCTCTAGTTTCTACAGACAGAGCTATTTGTTGATTAATATCGTCAAGGCTAAACTTGACAATGTTTTGTTTTTGATCTGCAATCACTGCAATGCGTTCTAAGGCATTAATTAACAGCTTGCGCTCTATTGTAACTTGGCGCTCAAATTGACGCGGTATCAGTTGACGATAAGCGGGATATTGCCCTTCTAAGACTCGACTTGTCAAACGTCGATTTGCCCACTCAAATATTACCTGTCCTTGGTCAAACTGCATGGCTAGGGGTTCTGTCTTCTTAGAAAGGTTTGCGGAGGGAGCATCCCCTCGCAAACTTTCCGCAGAATCTCCCATACTCAGCATTTTTTCCAATTCGCGCAAAGATTTCGATGGTATTGTAACTTCTAAGATTGAAGATGCTACTGGTACTTCTAAGGTGTTAGGAGTTTCTACCACTGCTAAACGATGTCCGTCTGTAGCTGCAAATTCTAATGTTTCTTGCCCTACAATGATGTGCAGCCCTGTTAGTAACTGATTTAATTCATTACTGCTAGTCGCAAATAAAGTTGAACGCAACCCTTCAATAAACGCTTCTACTGGTAAATAAACTGCTTCTCCCGCTTCAATTATTGGTAGTTCGGGAAATTCCTCTACTTCCATCCCGCGTACTTGATAACGCCCTGAAGCTGAAATAATTGTAATTCCTAAAGGTGCAACGCTAGTTTCTTCTAGCTCAATTTCACCTTCCAACAGGCGTGAAACAATATCGTTTAGCAGTTTAGCAGGTAAGGCGATCGCACCTCCGGTTATAACTTCGGCAGCAAAGCTAGTTTTTATGCCCAAACTCAAATCAAATGCTGTTAGGCTCACCTGCTGGGTTTCAACATCTGCAACCAACAAAACATTCGCCAAAATTGGATGGGTTGGGCGTGAAGGTACAGCGCGGCTTACTAGGGAAAGGTTGGTACTTAATTGCGTTTGACTGCAAACTAATTTCATCACGATGTCATGCTCTGTAAAACTGTACTTGCTAACTACTTTTTCTGTCCAAAAAAAGAAAACACTAAGCTTTAGGTTTTCTCAAAAGCTTTTTTCTGTATCTAATACCAACAAATCACTTCAGGGGTCTTGCTTCGATTGGTTTAGAAAAGTATCCTAGCACGTCTATTGTATAGTATACCTGTACTATCAATTACTCTTAATTCTCTTAATTGAAGACTACTACTAAAATTAATAATTATTTTAAATAGTAGTAGTAGGGGCTGTGGAAAATGTGGAAAACTTTTTGAAATGCTTACCAGGTATATTTTAGAACTATCTATAGCCTGTGGAAAACCTGTGGAAAAAAACTTGAGTTTTCCACAGAGCAATTAACCTCAGTCGTAGTTTTTCACAGTTAGGTGATAGTTTTCCACAGAGTTACTAACAGGTTTTCCACAGAAAATTTAGAGTTTTCCACAGCATAAATTTTCTTAATATTTGTTTACAGCAAATTCATAATTGCGAGAATTTACGATAAATTTTGCGATCGCACAGCAAGATTAATGCGATCGCTTAATTGCCGCAAAGTTTGCCCCAAGCTCGAATCATTAGTGCGTAATTGAGCAATTTTCTCGCAACTGTACATTACGGTGGTGTGGTCTTTTCCACCAAATTCCTCACCAATTTTTGGCAAGCTCAAATCAGTATGTTGGCGCATCAAATACATCCCAATTTGCCTCGCCCAGCTAATTTCTCGCCGCCTAGAAATACTTTTCAAGTCTTCAAGAGAAATATCAAATTCATCAGCAATAACCTTTAAAACTGTATCTGGTGAAGCCTCAAGGTTTTCCAGGGCTGGATTTAAAATTGGAATCAAATTTTCTACCGTCATTGGTAAGCCAGAAATTGAAATATAAGCAACAGCCCGAATTAAAGCGCCTTCTAGTTCTCTAATATTAGAAATATAGTTACAGGCAATATATTCAATAACTGTTCTAGGTAAGCGCATATTTTCGTATTCTGCTTTCTTTTGGAGAATTGCCATTCTCGTTTCCAAGTCTGGCGTTTGAATATCAGCAATTAATCCCATAGAAAAGCGCGAACACAAACGCTCCTGCAAACGTGGAATTTGATTAGGTGGGCGATCGGAAGCAATGACTACTTGCTTACCTGCTTCGTACAAAGTATTAAAAGTATGAAAAAACTCCTCTTGAGTTGATTCTTTACCTTCAATAAATTGAATATCATCTACTAGCAATACATCCGCAGCACGATACAGATCTCGAAAACTTTGGGTGCTATTTTTCCGAATTGAGGCGATCAAATCGTTAGTAAATTTTTCAGTAGAAACATAAAATATATTTGTATCGGGATTAATATCCCAACGATAATGACCGATCGCTTGCATGAGGTGAGTTTTGCCTAGTCCCACACCACCACACAAAAATAAAGGGTTAAATTCTCGTCCTGGAGATTCGGCTACAGCCAACGCCGCCGCATGAGCTAAACGGCTGTTAGCGCCAACTACAAAGCGCGAAAATACATATTTGAGATTTAAGGCTGGAGGTCTAGCACGATCGCTAAATTGTCCCGAAGTGCGATCGCTTAAGCCATTTTCTTGCTTGCCCAGTGGTTCAATTGGCGTATTGCTAGGCTCCGCCTCCATAAAAGAATTAACCGCCTCGCTATTAGCAACAGTAAATAGAATCTCTGTTGGACAACCGCGAATATCTTGAACAACATCCGCCAAAGTTTGAATGTAATATTTTTGCAGCCAGTTACGTGCAAAAGGGTTGGGCGTACAAATAACTAGGCAATTATCTTCTAGTTTTTCTGCACTAGCAGTTTTAATCCAAGTTTCAAAGGTAGGTCGGCTCAATTGTACTTGTAAGCGTTCCAATACCTGACTCCAAAGAGTCTCAAGGCTAAGTTCCACTGCTAACTACCTCGCAACTGTCACAATAAGAAATACAGATAAGCAACCAATCTAGCAAAAATCAGCGCAATCAATCGGTTTAGCTAACAACACTTGCGAATATAGACTGTAAGTAGCTGCAAACACTGGTTTACTGAGCATATTACTACTCAAAAAATTTTTTTTATAGAGAACTAAAGACAAATGCGAAGCCGCAGTTTTTCCCCCCATCAGAGCCACTCCCTTTTTCTAGCTATGCAAAATCAAATGTTTTTTAAGCGATCGCGCCTTTACTTACTAACCTTACTTCCAATCATGTTTTTGAGTGGTTGTGCTTTACCTAGATTGCCCCAAAACCGTGAAACTTCGACTACACCAGAACCTCCAGTTAATCCAATCAACCAAAGCGATCGCCCGGTAGATATTAACCCCACCGATCCAAACTTTGTAGTAACAGCAGTCCAGAAAGTAGGCTCGGCGGTAGTCAGAATTAACGCCGCCCGGACAGTTAGCAACCAAACCGATGAATTTGACGACCCGATGATGCGGCGGTTTTTTGGTTCTGCTCCGCCTTCTAGGCGCGTAGAACGCGGTACTGGTTCGGGATTTATTGTTAATGCCAATGGACAAATCTTAACCAATTCTCACGTAGTAAATGGCGCTGATACCGTTAGCGTCACCCTCAAAGATGGTCGGACTTTTAAAGGAGAAGTATTAGGGGAAGATCCAGTTACCGATGTAGCTGTAATTAAAATTGCAGCTAATGACCTCCCAGTTATTCCTATAGGTAATTCCGACGGATTGCGACCTGGAGAATGGGTAATTGCGATCGGCAATCCTTTAGGGTTAGATAATACTGTAACGGCGGGAATTGTGAGCGCTACCGACCGATCGAGTAGTGATATTGGAGTTTCTGATAAAAGAGTTGGCTTTATTCAAACTGATGCAGCAATTAATCCAGGAAATTCTGGCGGACCTCTACTAAACGCTCGTGGTGAAGTTATTGGAATGAATACAGCAATTATTAATGGCGCTCAAGGCTTGGGATTTGCGATTCCCATTAATACTGTTCAAGGAATATCCCAGCAAATTATTACTAACGGGAAAGTAGAACACGCTTATTTAGGCGTTCAGATGTTAACTTTAACCCCAGAACTCAAAGAACAGTTAGAGACTCAATCGCGCGGACGTATTCGCGTAGAAGCAGAGCAAGGAATTTTGCTAGTTCGTGTAGTTCCCAATTCTCCCGCCGATGACGCTGGTTTGCAAGCTGGGGATGTAATTCAATCTATTAACAATCAACCTCTAACTAAAACCGATCAAGTGCAGCAATTAGTAGAGCGTAGTAATGTCGGAAGTCAATTAACAATGGAAGTCCAACGCGGTCAAAAATCCGAGCAAGTATCAGTAAAACTTGAATCTCTACCCACGCAACGCGATCGCTAATTTATTTACTCTTAACTATGTCAGAAATTTTAGAAATTATTCAACTCGGTCATCCCATCCTGCGTTCTCAAGCTCAAAATGTTGATAATATTCATTCTTCCCAAGTTCAGAGCTTAATTGATAACCTCCTAGCCACAGTTATTGCTTCTAATGGCGTAGGGATTGCAGCGCCACAAGTGGGTTCGCGCGATCGCCTATTCATAGTTGCTTCTCGTCCCAATCCTCGCTACCCCAACGCGCCAGAAATAGAGCCAACAGCAATGATTAACCCGCAAATTCTGGCTAATTCCTCGCAATTAGTTACTGGTTGGGAAGGCTGCTTGAGCATTCCCGGAATTAGGGGGTTAGTACCAAGATATCAAGCCATTGAAGTTGAATATAGCGATCGCACTGGAAAATTGCACAAGCAAGAATTAACCGATTTTGTCGCGCGAATTTTTCAACACGAACTAGATCATCTCGATGGCATAGTATTTGTAGACCGCTTGCAAAGCACCCAAGACCTAATTACCGAGCAAGAATACCAAAAACTAATCACTTAACTACATCCTGTCTAAAACTTGAATCCCCAATAAAGACAATCCTAGTTTCAAGGTTCTAGCCGTCAAATTACATAGTACCAATCGAGATGTCCGCAAAGGTTCTTCGGCATTTAAAACCGGAACACCGCGATCGCGATCATAAAATTGATTAAACTTTTGACTTAGTTGAAACAAATACTCACATAGACGATTAGGAAACAAATCTTGTCCTACAGCATTAATCACATCATCAAACTGCAGCAAATGCTTTGCTAGGGTCAACTCTGTTTCATGCTGTAACAAAATATCAACACTGTCTCCCAACTGCTCAAAATCAACTTCCCCCTTACGGCTAATTCCTTGAATCCGCGCGTAAGCATACAACATATAGGGCGCAGTATTCCCTTGTAGTGCCAGCATTCTGTCGTAACTAAAAATGTAATTACTGGTACGGTTTTGACTAAGGTCTGCATACTTAACCGCACTAATGCCAACTACTTTAGCTGCATTAGCAATAAAATCCTCAGTTTCTTGGCGCTCCTCCGTTTGCAACCTGTTTTCTAAGTCCGCACGCGCTCTAACAATCGCTTCATCCAACAAATCTTTTAGTTTTACCGTTTCTCCAGAGCGCGTCTTCAATTTTTTGCCATCTTCTCCCTGTACTAATCCAAAAGGTACGTGGTCAATTTCTACGGTTTCTGGAATCCAACCCGCACGTCTAGCTACCTGAAAAACTTGAGCAAAATGGTTTGCTTGTCCAGCATCCGTCACATAAATTAGGCGATTAGCTTTATCTTGTTCAATTCGGTAACGTACTGCGGCTAAATCGGTTGTTGCATAGTTGTACCCGCCATCGGATTTTTGAACGATTAAAGGCAGTGGTTCGCCTTCTTTATTAGTAAACCCCTCCAGAAAAACACACTTAGCCCCCCCATCCTCTACTAACAATCCAGCCTTATCTAAATCTTCTACAACTAAGGACAGCAAAGGATTGTAGAAAGATTCACCCCGTTCTTCATCAAAACGGACATCTAGCAGGGCATAAATGATTTCAAATTCTATCCGAGACTTATTACAGAGAAATTCCCAAGCAATCTTTGCTTCCTTATCACCTGACTGTAAGTCTACAACTGCTTTACGCGATCGCTCTCTAAATTCAGCATCATCGTCAAATCTTTTTTTAGATTCCCGATAAAACTCAACTAACTCTCCTAAATCTAGTGAATCGTAATCATTAACTGATTCAGCCTCACGCAAGTGGGTAATCAACATTCCAAATTGAGTACCCCAATCGCCTACATGATTCAACCGCAAGACATCATGACCAAGAAACTCCAATACGCGGGCAATACTATCGCCAATTATTGTTGATCGCAAATGTCCAACGTGCATCTCCTTCGCAATATTAGGACTGGAAAAATCCACTACTACTCGCTTGGGTGTTTTTGCTCCAGAAATCCCTAATCTCGAATCTACATAAGCATTTTTTAGCTGTGTTTCTAAGTAGCTTGGTAGTAAAGTCAAATTTACAAATCCAGCACCCGCTACTTGCGGGGTTTCACAAATATTAATGACATCTAACTCTTGAATTATTTGTTCAGCAATTTTTCTTGGTTGCTGTCCTAACCGTTTCGCTAAAGACAAAGCAATATTTGACTGATAATCACCAAATTTAGGATTACTTGCTTTTTCTAGTAAGGGATCGATCTTTGCATATTCATCCCCAAAAGCGGCACTCAAAGCCTGCTCAAATCTAACTTTTAGCTGCTCTACCGTATTATTCATAAAATAAAAAACTTAAAATAATCAGTGAGGAACATTCTAACTTTAATCCTCATAACTACTTGGCAACATCTAAGCTGGTTAGTTTTGTCAAGCCTAGCTCCACGCGATCGCCCAACCACTTAAAAAGATTTATTCAGTCTGTTTAAACCGACTTTAGCTATTATCCTAGAGTTAAAGCCCTAGGTGGGATGAGTTCGCTATAAGCAAATTCTCATACTCAAATCCAACCATTTCGATTGAGTAATCGGCGCACTGGTAGAAATATAATCCACGCCCGTCAGAGCTACAGCACGGATATTATCTAAAGTAATATTGCCTGAAGCCTCAATTTTAATTCCGCTATTGTGATCGCGAATCTTCTTCACCGCCACAACCATCAACTCTGGCTGCATATTATCTAGCATAATAATATCCACCCCATGCTGCAAAGCTTCTTCTACTTGCTCTAAAGATTCCGTTTCTACCTCAATTGTCAGTGGATAGGGCATATTGCTACGAATTTGGGTGATCGCTTCTCCAATTCCCCCCGCCGCAGCAATGTGATTATCTTTAATCATCACCGCATCATCCAGTCCCATTCGATGATTTACCGCGCCTCCTAGCTGTGACCCATACTTTTCTAGCATTCTCAAACCCGGTGTAGTTTTGCGCGTGTCCACCAATCGAGCAGGTAAATCTGCAATTTGCTTTGCATAAACGCACGTTAAAGTCGCAATTCCACTCAACCGCATTGCTAAATTTAAAGCTACCCTTTCTCCTGTAAGCAAGCCCTCTAGCGCCCCATCAATCTTTGCTACTTGCTCTCCTTCCTCACACCATTGTCCTTCACGAACAATCGCCACAAAGCTGACTTCTGCATCCAAAAGCTGAAATACTCTCTTTGCCAATGGTAAACCCGCAACTACTCCTGATGCCTTAGCCACCCACAAAGCTTTTACAGTGTTTGCTTTTCCTGCCAATAAACCTTGTGTAGTGCGATCGCCCCTACCAATATCTTCTACTAGCCAACTCTGTATTAAAGGATCTATTACTACCCAAGGAGGCAAACCAGCAACATTACTCACAACTCAATCGCTTTTTCTCTAAAACTCTCAGATAATTTTAGCCTACATTCCTTGCTACGCAAGACTTTTAAAGAAACTCCAAATTTCTTTTACCAAAACCCTTGACAAACCAATAGGTAGTTGATAGATTAATAAAGCGCTGGAGAGGGAAGCGAAAGCGGAGCGAACCAGAAGGCACGCCGAACCATGAAAAAATTATAGTTGAAAAGCCAAAAAAAAGCACTATAGTCTTCGTCAGAGAAACT
>NZ_JBYCCV010000100.1:0-12562 GCF_057473825.1 Aliterella sp. E5.1 | reverse complement strand
CATATTTGAGTGCTTTCTCCAACATTTCTTTGCTTTCAGATATCTCCACTTGGAACGGACGACTCATAACTTTTCCTTTCCCCTTACACTTATGCTAATTTAGCGCACCTTCATTCAGAATTGGTATAAGGTAAAGATTATTATCTAATTATTGCCCAGGTTTGAGCGTGGTTATGCTTTCTTGCGATTTGTTGGGTAGCCACGCATATCTTGTCTCTAGCCGCAGACCTCAAGTTATACAAACCTTCTATCTGAGGCAGAATGTTACCTCATAATTCAGAATTTGTATATAAATTTTTAAAAAGCTTTACAAAGTTTATTATTCAGGTTACATTCAGTTACATAGCCAAGCGCTCACATTTCTGTTTGAAGTGTGAATGCGAAGTCCTGGGTGCGCACTTTTATAGATTTAACAAGCACCTTTGCTGTAAAGCGATAGACTTTTTAACCGTAAGTTAGGAAGCTTGAGCTTGCCATGGCTTAAAGCCAAACATCCTAAATCAAAGCAATTACTAATACTGGAGTTTCGACAATGACTTATACAATTGAGTCCGCTCAAAATATATTTTCTAGCACTCAAATCCCTAGTCAGATTCCAGCTATCATTGCCCTATTCGATCAATTGAGCGTAGACGATCGCCTAGCATTGCTGTGGTACGCTTACACCGAAATGGGTAAAACCATTACTCCCGCCGCTCCTGGAGCCGCTCGGCTGCAATTTGCCGAACGGATGCTTCAAGACATTCGGCAAATGTCCAACGAAGCTCAAATGCAAGTAATGCGCGAACTTGCTCAACGCGCCGATACACCTCTTAGCCGTACCTATGGATTCTTTAGCGTCAATACCAAGTTAGCTTTTTGGTACGAACTAGGAGAATTGATGAAGCAAGGGCTAGTCACACCTGTACCCACAGGCTATCAAATGTCTTCAGGGGTACAAATAGTGCTAGATACTATCAAAAAACTTGATGCCGGACAGCAAATTACCGTCCTTCGCAATACAGTAGTAGACATGGGTTTTGATACAGAACGCGCCTCTAGCAGCGAACCACGAGCCGCCGAACCCATGTTTGAACGCAATGCTCCTGCGCCTACCAAAATTGAAATTGCTGGCATTAACGAGCCTGCGGTATCGAGCTACGTTGCAGCAATGAACGCTGACGACTTTAAGAGCGCTGTAGAGTTATTTACAACCGATGGGGCATTGCAGCCACCATTCCAAAAGCCTATTGTGGGACGTGAGGCGATCGCCAAATATATGCGTGACGAAGCCCAAGGACTCAATATGATGCCCCAACAAGGGATATGTGAAAAAACACCAGATGGCTCTAAGCAAGTCAAAGTCACGGGTGTAGTTCAAACTCCTTGGTTTGGTGTCAATGTCGGGATGAATATTTCTTGGCGGTTTTTAATCAATCCTGAAGACAAAATTTTCTTTGTCGCGATTGATATGTTGGCTTCTCCTCAAGAATTGCTCAACTTGCGCCCTACTAAGTAAGATTAAGGTCGGAGACTCCGCGCGGAGTCTCCGATTATTTTTGGATTTGCTCTCGTATTTTTTGCCGAAACTCTATAACAGCATCTATTGGTTCGGGCGAGATTACATAATTGGCTAATAAACTTAAATCTAGTTGCGGCAAAAATCTACTTCTAACTGCGACTTGATAATTTTCGTTATCTAAGCAATATAAAGAAAAACTATTATTTTCCCAAAACCAAACTTCCGGGACTTGCAAACCTCTATAAACCTCTAACGAATTAATCCCGCCACTGCTAACAACAACCTCAATGGCAATATCTGGGATTGGTTTTTCGCAATTGATGCAATAACATTCATCTGGTTCAATACCTCTAGCTACTGTTTCTTGACGAAAAGTTGTGGAACCTAAATCATGAAAACGGGTGTGTGTCTCCTCAAAGTAAACGTCTAGCAGCCTGCCTATATTAGTTTTAATAAATTCATGGCGACGGCTGGGCGACATTATTTCTAAAACTCCCTCTAAGTAAGCAATTCTCAAATAAGAATTATCTCTTAAGTCAGCTAGTAAGCTTTCATACATCTGCCAGCTAATATCGTTGATAATTAATAGCTGCTCGGAATCAATAGCTTGTCGCTGCAAATTGTCGAGTTTTTCGGCAATAGATAGCATATTTCCTACCTGCTGAAAAAGAGATGCGATCGCATTACTTATACTTGAGTTTTAAAGGCTTTGCTATTAGTAGCCGAGCGATCTCGCTCCCCCCCTAGCCCCCCTTGGTCACTTCGACAAGCTCAGTGACCAAGGGGGAAAATATTAAAGTCCCCCTTTTAGAGGGGATTTCTAGTATTGAAAATTACAAGCCATATAACAAATTAGCCATTTGTACCGCGAAGCTCGTCTATTTTTGCTTTAACTAGCTGAATATCTTGCCACATCAACCATTTAGGACTTCCTTGTTCGCGAGAGGCGTTTCGTAGTAAATAGGCTGGGTGCAATATTGGCATACACAAACGCCCTTCCCACTCAATCCAAGTACCGCGAATTTTGGTTATTCCGGTTTTATTTCCTGTTAATCCTTTTACCGCCGTTGCTCCCGTCAATAGAATAACTTTTGGATCTACTAACCGAATTTGCTCTAGTATATAGGGCTTGCAAGCAGCTATTTCTTCTGTAGTCGGGACGCGGTTGCTGGGCGGACGGCATTTGATAATATTGCATACATAAGCATCTTCTTTAGCACTTAAGCCCACCGAAGCCAAGATTTTGTCTAGCAATTGTCCTGCTTTACCGACAAAAGGCAACCCAGTTTCATCTTCATTTTGCCCTGGTGCTTCGCCGACAATCATAATCGGCGCTTTTAAGTCGCCTTTTCCTACCACCGCATGATTGCGAGTTTCACCTAAAGGACAGCGATAACAATGGTTGCAGTGCTGCGCCAATTCCGTCATGTTGTCATAAGTACCGGGAAGAATGGGAATTTTAGCATCAGTAGGGATCAAATCTGGTTGAACTACTGCTGGCGCTGCTATGTTGTCAAAAAGGCTGAGTTGTTCTTCGCTATTCATGGAGATTGATTTACTTGCGTCAGCGCGCGATCGCATCCTACTCTGGTTTGTTTTAATTTTAAACTTATTGCGCCTCCCACACTCACTACATCGAAATATGTCAAAAGTAGCGATTTTAGCTACCTTTGACCAAAAATCAGTCAATATCAAAGGTAAGTCCGCTACATTTATTTAGGCGCACTTATGTCACCGCCACTTTTTCGCGATCGCACTGATGCCGGAATTCAGTTAGCCAGTGCGATTCATACTACTATTACCCAGCTATCGGCAGAGACAATTTTGCCGCCCCAAGTCGTGTATGCCTTGCCACGAGGCGGCTTGCCCGTTGCTTTACCTGTAGCCCGCCGCCTACAATGCCCAATGAGTGCGATCGTTGCTAAAAAAATTACTCATCCCAAAAACCCCGAACTCGCTATTGGTGCGGTAACTGCCCAGGGAAATGTTTTGTGGGAGCAAAGCCGAACACCGCGAAAACCCGCTCAGAGACAAGCTGTATTCGATACCGCTCTTGCTACTGCCAAAGCGCAAGACGCTCAATTTAGCTCTGCTTGCCCTGATGTTAATTTGACAGGTGCGATCGCAATTGTTGTTGATGATGGCATTGCTACCGGGCTGACTATGGCTGTCGCCGCCCAAGCTCTAAAAATGTACCAACCCGCAGCAATTTGGCTGTGTGCGCCCGTTGCTCCTGCTTCTTTGCTGCCTTGGCTGCAAACTTGGGGCGATATTTTAGTTATCCTCAACACGCCTGAACCCTTTTTTAGTGTCAGCAATTTTTACCAGTACTTTGAGCAAGTCCCCACGGATGACGCTATTGCTTGCTTGGATCGACAAAACGAGTGGTTGGAGCGTCAAAATTAATAAAAACTTTACAAGCGACCTGTTTTATGCCATAGCAATTTTTAGGTAAAAAATGCTATGGTGAATTGCAAGTACAAAGAAGGTCATCTGTTTGCTACAGATTAACCAGATGCAGGGTGCAACTTTTTTTAGGCTCTACAGTTTGAAAGAGGGGTACTGCCAATGGTTAATTTTTTCCGAGCTTGAAGTGAAGCCAGGTCATTAACAAACAGTTGCTATTAAATCATAACACCAGTGATAGAAAAAAGAAGAACTCGCGATTTACCCCAAATAAACGAACGTATCCGCTTCCCGCAAATTCGAGTAATCGACAGTGACGGGGCGCAACTAGGAATTATTACGCCTCTTGAGGCGATGACCATCGCCGAAGAACGAGGGCTAGATTTAGTATTACTAAGCGACAAAGCTGAACCGCCAGTTTGCCGAATTATGGACTACGGCAAATATAAGTTTGAACAAGAAAAGAAAGCGCGAGAGGCGAGGAAAAAGCAACACACCGCCGACGTTAAAGAAGTAAAAATGCGCTACAAAATTGAGGAGCATGATTACAAAGTGCGGATAAATCAAGCCGAGCGTTTTCTCAAAGACGGCGACAAAGTAAAAGCAACGGTCATGTTTCGCGGTCGAGAAATTCAGCACAGTGACTTAGCCGAAACGTTGCTAAAGCGCATGGCAACAGATTTACAGCCTTTTGGAGAAGTGCAACAAGCACCCAAAAAAGAAGGGCGCAATATGATGATGCTAATTTCTCCAAAGAAATAGAGTAATCCCGACAATTAGTAAAGAGACGCTTGCAAAAACGTCTCTTTATTTTATGGAAAAAATTAGCCTTTTTGGTAGCCTTCGACGGTGAAGCCTGCGGCGACAATTGCTTGCTTGATAGTTTCTTCCGAGGCGGCAGATTCTACAGTAACAGTTTTGGCTTGAACATCTACATCAATTTTGGCATCTGGTTCCATCGTATGGATAGAGTCAGTAATTGTTTCGCCACAGCCAGCACACATGATATCGGGAACTTTGAGTTTGAGCGCCATATTAGAACTAATGGTATATTTCAGGCTTTAATTTTAAGGCTTAGAGGTGCAAAGTCTCATTACCCCACAGTCGGATAGTCAAAAATAGACTTCGCGCTTATGTCGCCATTGTAAAATATCTATATATTATGCAAACCAATTAAATTATTATGGCTACTAATCTCCAATACCTAAGCGGTAATGAAATTCGGACAAAATTCCTTAATTTCTATGCTGACAAGCAGCATCAAATTTTACCTAGTGCCTCTCTAGTCCCCGAAGATCCTACCGTACTGCTAACGATCGCGGGGATGCTGCCATTTAAGCCAATTTTCTTAGGACAAAGGCAATCGGAGTACAAACGGGCGACTACTTCTCAAAAGTGTATCCGTACCAATGATATTGAAAATGTGGGACGCACGGCAAGGCATCACACCTTTTTTGAGATGTTGGGTAACTTTAGCTTTGGCGACTATTTTAAAGAACAAGCGATCGCCTGGGGATGGGAATTATCAACGCAGGTATTTGGACTAAAACCAGAAAACTTAGTTGTCAGCGTATTTGAAGATGATGATGAAGCTTTTGCGATTTGGCGCGACAAAATCGGCGTTGTGGAAGCCCGAATCAAGTGCATGGGTGAAGATGATAACTTTTGGGTATCTGGTCCTACAGGTCCTTGCGGTCCTTGTTCGGAGATATACTACGACTTTCACCCCGAACGCGGCGATGAAAATATCGATTTAGAAGACGATACGCGGTTTATTGAGTTCTACAACCTGGTATTTATGCAGTACAACCGGGATGTAGAAGGCAATTTGACACCATTGCAAAATAAAAATATTGATACGGGGATGGGGCTTGAAAGGATGGCGCAAATCCTCCAGCAAGTCCCAAATAACTACGAAACTGACTTAATTAAACCTATTGTTAAAACTGCGGCAGAAATTGCGGGGATTGATTACGCCCAAAGTCATGAGCAAACTAAAATATCTCTTAAAGTAATTGGCGATCATATCCGCGCTGTAGTTCATATGATCTCTGATGGAATCACTGCTTCTAACGTTGGACGGGGTTATATATTGCGCCGCTTGATTCGTCGAGTAGTACGTCACGGACGACTCCTTGGGATACAAGGAGAATTTACGACTCAAGTAGCCGAAAGTGCGATCGCACTTTCGGAAGATGCTTACCCAAGTGTCCGCACTAAAGCCACTGTAATTACGAACGAACTGCAACGGGAAGAAGCTAATTTTCTCAAAACCCTAACTAAAGGCGAAAAATTATTAGCCGACATATTAGCCAAGTCGCCGACAGAAATTTCTGGTAAAGATGCCTTTATTCTCTACGATACGCACGGATTTCCCTTAGAACTTACTCAAGAAATTGCCGCCGAACACGGGATAAAAGTCGATGTAGAAGGCTTTGAGGAGGAAATGGAAATTCAAATTGGCACTTCTAAGGGAGCGCATGAAACTATTGATTTAACTGCAAATTCTCTCAATCAGCTAGCATCGGGAATTAATGCAACTCAGTTTCTTGGCTATACTCAGCCTTCAACTCCTGCTCAAGTTATGACACTAATTGCTAATGGACAGCAACTAGAAGCCGCCGAAGCCGGAAGTGATGTACAAGTATTGCTAGATCAAACGCCATTTTATGCCGAATCGGGGGGACAAATAGGCGATCGCGGTTACTTGTCTGGTGATACTGTAGTTGTGGCTATTAACGACGTTAAACAGCAATCGGGTATCTACATTCATTACGGACGCATCGAACGGGGTACGTTACACGTAGGCGATCCATTAACCGCCCAAATCGATCGCGCTTGTCGTCTGCGCGCCCAAGCAAATCATACTGCTACTCACTTATTGCAAGCTGCTTTAAAAAAGATTGTCGATCCCTCTATTTCTCAAGCGGGTTCTTTAGTTGCTTTTGATAGACTGCGTTTTGACTTTAATTGTCCGCGTCCAGTTACTCCCGATGAGTTGCAGCAAATAGAAGCACAAGTAAATACCTGGATAGCCGAAGCCCATCATGCAGATATAGAAATAATGCCCATAGCAGAGGCTAAAGCCAAGGGTGCGATCGCTATGTTTGGGGAAAAGTACGGCGATGTGGTGCGAGTAATTGATTTTCCGGGCGTATCGATGGAATTATGCGGCGGTACTCACGTGCGAAATACAGCAGAAATCGGCGTATTTAAAATAGTTTCCGAAACCGGGATTTCGTCGGGAATCAGGAGAATTGAAGCTGTCGCCGGGGCGGCGGTATTGGATTACTTAAACGTCCGCGATAAAGTAGTTAGAGAATTGAGCGGCTTCTTTAAGGTAAAACCGGAAGAATTGCCGGAACGAGTAACAGTTTTACAAACGGAACTAAGAACCGCCCAAAAGCAACTAGAATCGCTGAAAGCCGAACTTACCTTACATAAATCTGAAACTTTGCTAACTGAAGCACAAACCATTGGCGATTACAAAATTATAGTTGCTCAAATTGGCGAAGTCGAGCCAGATTCGCTCAAAATTGCGGCGGAAAGGTTGCTACAAAAAATCGGCAAAGGTGCAGTAGTATTGGGTTCTGTTCCCGAAGCAGACAAAGTTAGCTTAGTTGCAGCTTTTAGTCTTGATGTAAATAAAAAAGGCTTGCAAGCAGGTAAATTTGTCGGAGAAATCGCTAAAATTTGTGGCGGTGGCGGTGGCGGAAGACCCAACTTAGCGCAAGCTGGAGGAAGGGACGCTAGTAAATTGCCAGAAGCACTAGAATACGCCCGTACTCAGTTAAAAGCTACGCTAAGTCAGCCATGAACGTAATTTACTTAATTTTACTGGGACTTGGAATAAGTATTATTTGGCTAGGTTTAAAAACCAAAGATGAAATTTATCGGCTTGGTGCGGTAATTGGGGGCGCAATTTTTCTAGTTTGGGGTTTTGCTTTGACTCCCTCCCAATTCCAAGTGGTTTTTGAAGCGGTCGCCCTTATAGCTGTATTTCCGGTTTGTATGCGTTGTTTAAAGGAGTAAGGCAATGGTTACACAAATACAATCTACCAATCAAACTGAGATAGTTTATCCAGATTGCGACGGCGAACCAATGTCAGATAATACCAAGCAATTTCGCTGGATAGTGACTATTAAAGAAGGGTTGGAATGGCTGTTTAAAGACGATGAAAATGTCTTTGTCGCCGGAGACTTGCTGTGGTATCCCGTCGAAGGCGATAACGTCACCCGCGCCGCACCAGACGCTATGGTAATTATGGGTAGACCAAAAGGGGACAGAGGTTCTTACCAACAATGGAAAGAAGGAAATATTGCGCCACAGGTTGTATTTGAAGTTCGTTCGCCTGGAAACACGCAAACAGGACTAGATAAAAAGCTAGTATTTTACGATCGCTATGGCGTGGAAGAATATTATTTATACGATCCCGATAAAGGCGATTTAAGCGGCTGGTTGCGAAATGGAGAGCGATTAGACGTAATCGACCAAATGCTAGATTGGGTTAGCCCTAGATTGGGGATTAGATTTAATATGTTGGGGACAGAATTGCAAATTTATCGACCAGACGGCGAAAAATTTGCTACCTATGTAGAGTTGGCAACTTCTAGAGAGCAAGAAAAACTTGCCAAAGAACAAGCGCAGCAGCAATTAGAACAGTCGCAGCAGGAGTTAGAACAAGAAAAAGTGCGATCGCACTGGTTAGCCGCTAAACTCCGAGAATTAGGCATTAATCCTGACTAATAGTAGTAAACACCGAGGAAATTATGGGTAGATTAAATCCTTACACGCTCCAGCTGCAGATTACCCGAATGTTTGAACAAGGGCAATCATTATTTGCAACTACAAAGGTGCAAGATTGGCTTACTGAGCGCAATCACAACCCAGCAGATTATGACATCAAGTTTATCCAAAAACCCGCCCCACCAGGCTCTAAAGAGGTAATGGTAGTGGAAATTCAACTAAGTCGCCGTGATGGACAACCCGTCGATCCTTGGTTGCAAGAACAAGCAAATCTTCACGCTTGATATTAACAAGCTAATTAGTATGGTTGGTGAAAAATCTTCTAAGGAAGCCCAAAACAGCGTTAATTCTCACTGGTACAAACGAATATTTGCTTGGTTAATGGCAAATGGAACGGTAGAGTATGAAAAAAAGATACGCGATCGCAAACAAGCTTTATTTACAGACTTGCACGGCACTATATTAGAAATTGGCGCAGGTACAGGCGCTAACGCCTCCTACTATCCAACCGATATTAAATGGATTGGCGTTGAACCTAATCCATTTATGCACTCTTATCTGCAAAAAACCGCCGAAAAAGTAGGCTTAAACGTTGAAATTCAAACAAACTCCGCCGAACAGCTAGAGGCGCAAGATAATAGTATCGATACTGTTGTCAGTACCTTGGTTTTGTGTTCTGTACCAAATTTAGATAAGACGTTACAGGAAGTGTTGAGAGTGCTGAAACCAGGAGGAAGATTTTTATTTATCGAACACGTTGCTGCACCAAAAGATACTTTTTTGCGCCAGGTACAAAATACAGTTAAACCAGTTTGGAATATAATCGGCGATGGTTGCAATCCCAATCGAGAAACTGGACTCGCGATCAAAAATGCTGGTTTTGCTAGTGTCGATTACCAAGATTTTCAAGCACCAGTTCCCATTGTTACACCACATATTATTGGCGTAGCAACCAAAGCGACTTAAAAAGACTTACTCATTTGCAACCCAACGATTGTTCCCCCTTCGTCATCACTACCAATTAAAGGAAACAAAATTAGTCCGTTAGACTGGCTCAATTCTAACTTGGCAATGCCATAACCAATTGCTGCACCAGCTAAAACTTCCGTCCAACGGTGGCGATTGAGATTTACCCGCGAATAAGCGATCGCACTTGCCCCTGCATACCAAAGCAACGTATATTTGGGCTGATACTCGCTCTGCATTGTCGCCATAGCAAAAGCTAACGTCGCATGACAGCTAGGAAAACTATCGCGCTCGTCGGAGTCAGGACGTTTGACATCGGTTACAACTTTTAATCCTTCGCATACAAGTAAGCTCGTACCGAGGGAATCTACCACCCTTAGAGACTGATTTTTACCATTTTTGCCATCTAAAAGCAAAGGTAAAACTACACCTGTTCCTAAGTAGATAATCGTACCTTCATCAGAAATAAATTGAGAAACATCTCGATCGAAAGAATCAGCTTTTGCAGTTGTAGCTATAGTTGTGCAACAAAGCACCGTAAGGGCGGGTACGAATTTTTTTGCCCAGGACATGAAAAACCTTTGTTAACTTGTATAGATGTAGCGCTTAAGTAGCGCGATCGCAAGCAAAAAATGTAATTATTCCCTATAAAGCTAATTGTCGCCCGTGCGTTCAATCTAAAATAGAAATATGACTACTTCTACTCCCGTTAAAACTCAATATGAAGCTGTTATTGGGTTAGAAACCCACTGTCAGCTAAAAACAAACACTAAGGTTTTTTGTAACTGTTCTACCGAATTTGGTACACCGCCAAATACAAATATTTGTCCTGTTTGTATGGGTTATCCTGGCGTACTACCTGTTTTAAACGAGCGCGTACTCGAATACGCCGTTAAAGCCGGACTTGCTTTAAATAGTCAAATTGCCCCTTATAGCAAATTCGACCGCAAACAATACTTTTACCCCGATTTACCCAAAAACTACCAAGTTTCTCAATTCGACTTGCCAATCGCCGAGCATGGCTATCTGGAGATTGAATTAGTGGATGCTGATGGTAGTCCGATTAGAAAAAAAATTGGGATTACTCGCTTGCATATGGAAGAAGATGCAGGCAAATTAGTACATGGAGGAAGCGGAGTCTTTTCGGGTTCTACCTACTCATTAGTAGACTTTAATCGTACTGGCGTACCTTTAGTTGAAATTGTTTCCGAGCCAGATATAACTTCAGGCGTAGAAGCGGCAGAATACGCCCAAGAATTGCGCCGAATATTACTATATTTGGGTGTCAGCGATGGCAATATGCAAGAAGGATCTCTGCGTTGCGATGTCAATATCTCCGTGCGTCCAGTGGCACAAAAAGAGTTTGGTACAAAAGTAGAAATCAAAAACATGAACTCGTTTAATGCCATTCAACGAGCCATTGAGTATGAAATCGAGCGCCAAACAAAGGCAATCGAAGCAGGGGAGCGGATTATTATGGAAACGAGGCTGTGGGAAGAAGGCAGCCAACGTACTATTAGTATGCGCGTCAAAGAAGGCTCTAGCGATTACCGCTACTTTCCCGAACCAGATTTAGCACCGATTGAAGTTCCCCAAGCCACTTTAGAAAAATGGCGCTCCGAATTACCCGAACTTCCTGCCTCCAAACGCCATCGTTACGAAAACGATTTGCAACTTTCTGCTTACGATGCGCGAGTATTGACTGATGAGCGAGCCGTTGCCGAATACTTTGAAAGCGCAATCGCTGCGGGTGCTAATGCTAAATTTGCTGCCAACTGGATTATGGGCGATATTGCGGGTTATCTTAATCAAAATAAACTCAGCATTACTGAAATTGCCCTCAAACCTACAACACTTGCCGAACTAATTAACTTAATTGAATCAGGGACAATTAGCGGCAAAATTGCTAAAGATATTTTGCCAGAATTGCTAACGAAAGGCGGTTCAGCCAAAGAATTAGTTGAAAGCAAAGGCTTGATTCAAATTTCTGATACAGGAGAATTGGAGGCAATTATTGAGCAGGTTGTTGCCGCAAATCCCAAGGAATTAGAGCAATATCGCAACGGTAAAACTAAGTTGATTGGGTTTTTTGTGGGACAAGTAATTAAACAAACCGGAGGACGCGCCGATCCAAAGGTAACTAATCAGTTGTTAGCTAAAAAGCTTAATGGTTAACGGAAATGTGCCGTAAGAGATCCCCCCAACCCCCCTTAAAAAAGGGGGAGAATATTTAGATTGCTTCTGTTTAAGGAGAAACTAAGTCATTAGCTACCAAAAAAGGACTTTTAAAGGATGATTTGAAAGTCTAAGGGTTAGCTTCTAGTATTTCTGCTCCTCCATTCATTCTCCCTAAAAACTCTTTTCCCCCTTTTTTAAGGGGAGGCAAAAAGCGGTGTAGCTCCGCTTCCCGCTTTATTGCCGTGGACTAGGGGGGATCTCCATATCCTGCATTTTTATTAACCTTACCTCTTAAAACATCTTCTAAAAGCATTAATTGCGATCGCCCCTATTTTTCATAGACAGAAAATCTAGGTAATAACTATAAGATTAAAAATGAATACAAAGTAAAGCTAACCAGCCTTAACCGGGGAAA
The DNA here is from genome assembly GCF_057473825.1 of Aliterella sp. E5.1. Classification (NCBI taxonomy): domain Bacteria; kingdom Bacillati; phylum Cyanobacteriota; class Cyanophyceae; order Chroococcidiopsidales; family Aliterellaceae; genus Aliterella; species Aliterella sp. E5.1. The sequence continues at coordinate 349 of NZ_JBYCCV010000100.1, read as the reverse complement.
ATATAAACTCATGCGAACCAGCGAGGAAATTAAGGCAGAAATAGAGCAAAAGTTTGGTTTTTTTCCGCCGTTTTTTAGCCCAGCGCTGCAAAACCCACAGGTATTGGAAAATCTCTGGCAACAAACGCTAATTGCTTACCTGAGCAACCCTTTATCGGCAGTATTTAAAGAAAAGCTGGCGGCATATCTTTCACGTTTTTGCTCGGTTCCCTACTGCATGGTTAGGGCAACCGCATAAAAAATATAGCGTAGGCTAGGGTAAAGTAAAGCAAGTAGAAACAGAGTTAATGAGTCAGACAATTGATGCAAGCATACTGACCCATTTTGCCAGCCGAGAAGAAATACGTGA
>NZ_JBYCCV010000099.1:0-12757 GCF_057473825.1 Aliterella sp. E5.1 | reverse complement strand
TCCCACAACTACAGCAGAAGTTAACTGATGCACTCCTTGCCATCACTCCTGAGACGATTGCTTCTCTCACTTCTTACAATTTCATCCTTGAAGCTTTATTTAGCGCAGCTTCATAAAGAATTGGTATAAATAAGAATACTTACTTAAATTTTTCGCTATCTTTGCCAAATTTATTTGCTGGAAAAGAGCCACCAATACCTTGCAAAACACCACGTCCAATCAAGCCTATAGCTCTACCAACTACTTGTGTAAGCACGTAAACAACACTACTACCTAAAAATGCTACGGCGGCTCGTAATCGTGGAGAAATCGCATCTCTAAATTCTAGAGCTAGTGTCACTACAAAAGGAATACCTGTAAGCTGCTTCAATTCTCGATTTCGCGGTGCATAAATTGATACTTGAGCAATTCCTCTGCTGGCAAATACAAATAAATCATAACGGCTTTCAAACATTAACCTTGGTTCAGTAATATATTCTTTTAGACGATATTTCCAAGACAGACTGTTTCTAAATCGCTCTATTTCGCGTGTAGAAATCAAGCTAGAATCGTAAAAGTTTTGTTTGATTACTTCTACATCTCCCAACTTATTTAATAACGGTTGAACTACTGCATTAGCTAGTTCAATTAGTAAGTTTTGTAGTAATACTTCTGCTCTTGCCATTGCTTCAGGAGTAGAAGCAGAATAAGGTACATTATCAACAATTAATGGTGTAGCAAATAACAGATAAGAAAGAAGCGATCGCACTAGCGGAATTTTGGGCAATATTTCAGTTTTTACAATTTCCGTGTTTTGTAGCAAATAGTTGGCAATTTCTACATTTTGTTCGTCTACTCTAATTGTTGAATACTTGCCAAAAAAATCTATGGTTGCTTCTTGGCATAAGTCTATTAAAACCACCTCACGCATTTTTGGCAACTGCTCTATTTGTACCTTATCCGCGCTTAGTTGAATAATAACTGCTTCAATTTTTGCCAAAATTATACTTAGTAATTCTCTCTTTTTTTCTATTCTTAAAATATCAATTTCTAGCGGTACATCTGTGAGATTTTCTAGATTAAATTGCAATTTGGCTCGTATCGATGCAAATATATCGGGTTGCGGCGATTGAATTGAGCTACTTTTGACTAATACAAGAGAACTTTCTTTGACTTGCAACTTGTTGCTCTCTACAAGCTTAGGATAAGTACCGTTTGCGCTCGGAGTTTCTCGCGGTTTTAACATCCGATTAATCAACCAACGAGAGGCTAATAATTCTCTCCTATGTCCGGCAAACATAGCTTTTTCTAATACTGTTAGTCCGGGAGTTTGCAACTGTGCTGTTACATCATTTAAAGTTTCATCAATTTGTTGCAACCCAGACAAACGCAAATTTTCCCTCATCTTACTAAATCTATTAAAAGTTGGTGATGAATCTATTTCCCAAGGAAATTGTTGTTTTGCTACTTGTCTAATAATAGTTACTAGCTCAGAAATAGGTAAGTTTTTAGCACAATAACCATCTATGCCTAGGGCTTTTGCTACAGATAATTGTATAGGCTCCCTAGTTGCACTAATTAATAATATAGGTAAGCTTGGATATAAAAGTTTTATTTGCTTACTTAATTGTAAAGATAATACTCCCTCAGATTGGCTACTAGGGACATTTAACGCCAAAATTACCAAGTCTATTGGCGTGCGATCGCGTTGCGCTAATATTTGGAGTACAACCGCGTTGCTGTCGGCTTCTGCAACTACTTCGATATCGGCAAACTGTTCAATTAGTACGCGCAGTCCAGTTCGATAGATCGATTCTTGGTCAACTAACAGTAGTTTGAGGAGAGAATCACTCATACTGCAATTAACCGTGCTTTAGAGGGAAAGATTGGAGCAAAAACTTACAACTATTGATGTTCAATTTTCTTACTCCAAGTCCTCAATTTTTAGTTGTCTTCTTTCTTTTTGTAGCCGTAGAAATTTATATTGTAGTCAGTGATTTTTACGCCCGTCTGCTGCTCGATTTGCTGCAATAAATCTGCGGGTAACTTGACATCAATATCTAAGATTTGATTTGTATCCAAGCAATTTACGTGACTGTGAGAATCGCTGATATTTCCATATAATCTACCATCTGAGCGCTCAATACACTCAATAATATTTTGGCTGGAAAGCGCCTCTAAGTTTTGGTAAACCGATGTATGACCGATTTCTTTACCTTGCTGATTTAAGCGATCGTAAATTTCTCTTGCTGACAGGTGTTCTTTTGCTTGCCAAAGTAGCTCTAAAATAAAGCGACGTTGACGGCTCAAACGCATACCTAAATTTTGACACCGATCTACAGCATCTTCAAGGGAGCGAATTGGTTTTAATGTTGCCGCCTCTTTTTGCATAATTATAATTTATTAACCATTTTAGTAATTAAAACGTGTGTTTACACGCATTTGTTCTCCGGACTTGAGTGCTGAATCAGTCTGTAAACTCATTGGCGTAAAAGTTAATTTGCTAAAGTAAACTCATTACAACTTTATTCTAACTTATCAACAAACGTCTACGGCGGTCAGCAGGCAGGGGCAACAGATTCGTTATCATGGCTCTATAGAGCAACCTATCTGTTTTTGTAGCTGCGATCGCCTATGTCTTTATCTAAAACTTCCTTAATTGGTTTGAAAGCTGACGAATTTCGCCACCCCCTAGACTTAGAAGCAACCAAGGCTATCAAGCAGATACCTGGTATAGATTTAATGGTGCGAAATCTGTTAGGACCAATAGCCGAGCAATTCTTTTATGTAGAAAATATTGCTTCTAGTGTCCTCGTAGGCAAGCATCAACTACCACAGTATCACCAGCTACTGATAGAAGCTTGTGCAATCCTCGATTTGGAGCCACCACAGCTATATATCCGCCAGCACCCAATTCCTAACGCCTACACCTTCGCCATGCGGGGAAAACAACCGTTTGTAGTGTTGCATACTTCCCTAATAGACTTACTCACACCAGAGGAGATTCAGGCAGTGATTGCTCACGAATTAGGTCATCTAAAGTGCGATCACAGCGTTTATCTGACACCAATAAATTTACTGATCCTCGCCGCTAGTCAAATCCCTACCTGGGGCGAAGTTTTAGCACAAAGCATACAGTCGCAGTTATTGCAATGGGTACGCTGTGCCGAATTTACGTGCGATCGCGCAGCTTTACTCGCTACCCAAAATCCCAAAGTAGTTATGTCACTACTGATGAAACTCGCAGGCGGATCGCCAATTTTGGCTCCCCAACTGAACCTTGAGGCATTTATTGCCCAATCTCACGCCTACGACGACATTAGCAGTAACGAATTGGGAGAAATGCTCAAATCAGCACGGACAGCGCAACTAAGTCATCCAGTGCCAGTATTGCGGGCAAGAGAAATCGATCTATGGGCAACAAGTCAAGAATATCAATCCTTGCTAAAAACCCATACAATAGGTTATACTAGCAAAGCTTCAGGTTCGGGCGGATGGCGGAATTGGTAGACGCACTGCACTCAAAATGCAGCGGGGAAACCCGTAGGAGTTCGAGTCTCCTCCTGCCCACTGAAACGTTTAATTGTTGGGAGATGAATGGTTATGAACCAGCGCTTGAAGCGGTGGGAATCGCCGCGCTCTGAGGGCAGAAACAGTAAAGGTAGAGGCGGAAGTGCTAGAGCCAGGCAGTTGAAAAAGCAAACGCAGATGTTGCGCCAAAAGCTCAAAGAAAATAGCAGCAACAACAAAAAGCGGGAAGATAAAACTATCTTCCCGCTTTTTGCGATCTTAGAAAATTTGCTGGCTGCTTAAATATCTTTTTCGCTCAACTCGCGCGTCATATAATCAAACGGCTCATCGACAAAAGTTGTATCCGCTACACCCACCGCCGCAACTGCTTCTTTGACAATATCCTTCATAATTTGGATGCCTTGAACAGTGGGACTAATAGGTACGCCCAAAGAATTGTAAGTTTCGCGCAAACCTTGCAATACGCGCTCGTCTAGTACATTCATATTGCCAGCGACTAGCGCATAAGTAGCATAACGCAAGTAATAGTCCATATCGCGCAAACAAGCTGCATAACGCCTGGTAGTATAGGCATTGCCACCAGGACGAATCAATTCTGGCAAATCTTCAAATAATTTAGAACCAGCACGCTTGACAATGGCGGCAGCATTAGTATTAATTGCTGCGGCTGCTTGGAGTCTGGCTGTTCCCGTATCAAAGTAAGACTTGAGACTGTCGATGGCATTGCGGTCAAAATAGCGACCAGCCACATCATAAGTGCCAATTAAGCTTGTGATTGCATCCCGCATAAAATTGTTCTCCCAACTTTTTTATCTGATATCTAATATTTTTAACAGGGGTGCGATCGCACTTGCTATAAATTTGTGTAACGCCCAGGCTTTCTTTCGCACTTATTTAAGGATCTTAAGCCAAAAGCGCGATCGCGCGTAACCCGTTCATCAATATATAAGCGGCATTGAATCCTAAATCAAACCGATCAAAACAGTATTTTGTGTAGTAAGCTACAAAACTGCCCCAAGTCTCTCTTTAGGATGATTCAGAAGTGGCATAATTAGTTCTCACCTGCAAAAGCGGGAAAGAGAAAATATCATTAAATAAATTTGAGCGCGTCGGCTACATAAGGAGTTATCAATGCCTGAAACCCCCCAAGAAGTCTTGAAGATGATTCAAGACCATAACATCGAGCTAATCGATCTAAAATTTGTTGATATGCTGGGTATTTGGCAGCACTGCACTTTCCATCGCAGCCTAATCGATGAAGATTCTTTCACTGATGGCGTTGCTTTCGATGGCTCCAGTATTCGGGGTTGGAAAGCAATCAACAATTCGGACATGGCAATGCGACCCGACCCAACTACAGCTTGGGTAGATCCATTTATGGAAGTGCCAACTTTGAGCATGATCTGTACGATTGTAGAACCCCGTACGGGCGAATTATACGATCGCGATCCCCGCTCGATTGCGCAAAAAGCAATTGATTATTTAATTGCTAGTGGCATTGGCGACACAGTTTTTTGCGGTCCAGAGCCAGAGTTTTTTATCTTTGACGATGCGCGTTTCGATCAAACCGGACATGAAGGCTATTACTACATAGATTCAGTAGAAGGCGGCTGGAACGCGGGTAGAAAGGAACCCGGTGGCAACTTGGGTTACAAAATTGCCAATAAAGGCGGATACTTCCCCGTTGCACCTACCGATACGTTGCAAGACATTCGCTCAGAAATGCTGCTGACAATGGGCAAGTGCGGCGTACCAATTGAAAAGCATCACCATGAAGTAGCATCCGGCGGACAGTGCGAACTGGGGATTCGGTTTGCTCCCTTGGTAAATGCTGCCGACTATGTAATGACTTATAAGTACATTGTCAAAAACGTTGCTAAAAAATATGGTAAAACGGCGACATTCATGCCCAAGCCGATGTTTGGCGACAACGGTACGGGGATGCACACCCATATGTCTATTTGGAAAGATGGACAACCTTTATTTGGCGGCGATAAATACGCCAAATTAAGTCAATTGGCATTGCATTTTATTGGTGGGTTAATCAAGCACGCGCCCTCTATTCTTGCTTTTACAAACCCCAGCATCAACTCCTACAAGCGATTAGTACCGGGTTACGAAGCACCAGTAAACCTAGCCTATTCTCAAGGCAACCGTTCCGCTTCGATTCGGATTCCCCTGTCGGGCGACAATCCCAAGGCAAAGCGCCTCGAATTTCGCTGTCCCGATCCTAGCTGCAACCCCTACTTAGCCTTTTCGGCGATGTTGTGTGCGGGTCTAAATGGCATCAAAAATCAGATCGATCCTGGCGATCCTTTGGACGTGGATATTTACGAACTTAGTCCTGAAGAATTGAGTAAAGTACCTTCTACACCTGGATCTTTAGAAGCAGCCTTAGAAAACTTGGAGCATAATCACGATTTCTTAACGGAAAGTGGCGTTTTCTCGGAAGACTTTATTCAAAATTGGATTACCTACAAACTGGATAAAGAAATCAACCCGATGCGCTTGCGTCCCCACCCCTACGAGTTTTCGTTGTACTACGATTGCTAAGAAGTAGGTAGATGGTGGGTTAAAGTATCTAGCGGTACGATCCCCCCTTGGTCACTGAGCTTGTCGAAGTGACCAAGGGGGAAAATATCTTGAAGTCTCTCTTTTTAAGGGGAAGCGCAAAGCGATGAGCTTCTGCTATGCGCTTTATTACTGTGGACGAGCGGGGGATCTCCACTATTGGCTACCAACAGAAAGGCTCTTAGGCGGCGTTTTTTAACTCCTCTTTCAGCATTTTTTGATAAACCTGGGGCAAACGCCCCGTCAAAGAATTATCTTCTATGCCGTAGCCCAAACTTGTCCAAGTTCCCGAAAGTATTTTTCGCACTTGGTTTAACTTGCCTTGCTGTAGTAGCGCGGAAAGGTCTTTGCCCCAAAATTGGCGATCGCTTAACCAAGCATAAACTACCGCATCTTGAAATTCTGGCTCGAAGCTGTAGGGCTGCCAAAACATGATTCCTGGCGGCTGAGGATGGTATAACTTAGCTTTTTCGTACCAAGTAATATTAATCATCTGATAGCGCCCCGCCGCCGTTGAGCAATTACCCATATTGGGACCTGAAACAATCGTAATACATTGCTCTGGATGACGGCTCAAGTCGTCAACTTGCCCGCCACCATACAAAATTGAGTAAGGCTGAGAATCGTTCGCTTCACTAGCTGATATTGTCCGCATCAACGCTCGAATATAAGGATCGCCCCCTTTCATTTCCAAAGGAGGCAAATATCCAAGAGTAGGATCAAGGCGCGATTTTTTTTGCGCTTGTTTGGGTAAATTCAGTAATAAAGCAAGCAGCAAAACAGCAATGCTAACTGGAATAATCTTTTTTAGAGCAGTTTCAAAAACTTGCTTGCTCAAATTAGCTTTGAAAGGTAAAAAACGCGCCAATTTCTCACTCCTCACGTTGTAATTAAGCTACACCTGCAAATAGCTGCTCAAAGCTTTGTGATGGGGCTTCTTCCTTTGCCACAATTTCCACAATCTTATTGCGGGAGGCGGTTTGCGATAGCGCTTCGGTGCAGACTTGCGCTACTTTAGTACGAGGAATGCTGCCATCAAACAGCGTATCCGCCGAAGACATGACAATTGAACTTGTATTGTCTTCATTTTTTAACCCTCCAGGGCGCACAATTGTGTAAACAAGTCCGCTTTTTTGAATATACTCCTCGGCTTGCTTCTTCCACACTAAAATTAACCAAAACAAATTTAGGGGATGAAACAGCTTAGATGTACATAAAGAAGATACAAACACAAAATGCTCAATTCCCTTGTTTTTAGCAGCATCAACCAAATTTTTAGTCCCTTCATAATCCACTTTATAAGGGCTAGTGGGGTCAAAACTTGGTTTAGCACCCGTCGCACACAAAATCACCGTACTGTCACCTATAGCCTCGCTCAGAGTCTCCGGTTTTAATACATCGCCAACTACCAACTGTGCGGACTCTGGTAAAACGGCTCTAGCTTGCTCTAAGTCTCTAACCATTGCTCGAACGGGAATATTTCGCTCTACCAATTCCTTGACAATCCGCCGTCCAGTTTCGCCTGTTGCCCCTGCTACAAATGCTTTCATATTAAAGTTGTGCCTACACTATAAAGAAAATTTACTGAGAAATTAGGAAGCCTCTATTTCTCCATTGTAGATTTACTGAATAAAACCCTAAAGTTTTTAGATTTCATGAAGATGTTAGCTCCAGTGAAACATTGACTCCAATCATGGGAATCCTGAAGTTAGAGCCAAGCAGAATCGCACAATAACAAGCTTATGTTGTCACAAAATCACGAATTTCAATCAAGAGAAGCCGCTACATGGGATGTGGGAGCAATGTCACATACGGACACTGAGGTACAAGCGCCTACGTCAATGCGCTTTGCTGGTCAATTTGCTGACTGTATGGAAATGTATGCCCCAGCGCCAACGGTGGCTGAATATCTTAATACTCATCAAGAGTGGTTTTGTCGCTGCGCCCAACCTATGAAGGTGGAAGTAATTTCTGCAAATGGCTATGCTTTAGTAATTGGTCGCTTTGGCGCGTTTGGTTATGATGTAGAGCCAAAAGTTGGTTTAGAGCTTTTACCGCCAGAAAATGGCGTGTATCGCATCAAAACGATCGCGATTCCCAATTATGTTGCTCCGGGCTACGATGTCGATTTTAAAGCAGTGATGGAGCTAGTAGAAATCCCCGCCGATAGTCAGGGAAAGCTAGTAACTAAAGTAGAGTGGACGCTAGACTTGAACGTTGATGTCCAGTTTCCTAAGTTTATTTATCGCTTGCCCCAATCGGTGATTAGAAATACAGGCGATCGCTTACTCAATCAAATTGTTCGTCAAGTATCGCGCCGTTTGACTGCCAAAGTGCAGGCAGATTTTTACAAGTCTTTAGGGCTGCCCTTACCCCCCAAATCTAAGTGCCACAAGTAAGCAAGAGGGGCAAGGAGCATCGCTCTAACTACAGCTTGCTGAGAATGTTTTGAATAATTTGGACTCCGCTCACGGCTTGCCAGGCAAACAGAGCTAAAAGCACCGAATTTAAGACAATATGCGTGTATCTTGCCCAGTTTTGTCCTTTTTGCATATAAGGAGACAAACTAGCAGAAACAGCGATCGCTCCGGTCATTCCCAATCCTGCCAATAAATGCGGTCCAAAAAATAGCTTTTGGTTGTTGATATAAGTAGCGCCCATACCAATTAGCGTCCCAACTACCATTAAGCCAAGCAAGATCGAACCGATTTGATAATGCCTGATATTAAATTTGCCTCTAATTAGCTCTTTTTTAACATCACCCTCTGCGTATCGAGTCTGCCGAACTTTCAAGCCTAGATAAAGCGCGTAAATTGAAACCCCTAGCAAAGCAAACATCAAAAGCGGGTGAAAGATATTTAGCCAAGGTTTGATTTCTGTAGGAATTTCCAGACTCATAGTGCCCTATCTCATTTCTTAATATGCTTGATAAAACTTAGCATAACTGCTTTAAAAAACTTGTTGCAATAGTTGTGGAGTCTAAAATTGGGCTGTTTGTGCAACATCTAGATGTCTTTTTAACATTTCTACTCAAACCAATGCAAAATCTACCTGAAGCTTTAGAGAATATCTTTGCCAATAACAGCGAACCTGATGCGGTTTTTTCGGCGCTGCTACCAGTATTGTGCGATGTATTAGAAAGCGATCGCACTTTTCTCTATTTGCGAAATCCTTTTACCTGTACTGGCAAAACGCCCTATTGTTGGCAGCGTCGCCCAGATGTGCCTAATGTCGCTACTTTTACAGTGCAAGTAGAGCCAGAATCTTTACCGAAGGAAGACCCACTCTTTGCGGCAGCCCTCCGCACCGACCCCTCAATTTTTGTGGAAGATGTAGAAACCGCCGATCCAAAAGTAGTAAACTTAGCCTTTGAGCAAAAGTCTTTTGGACATAGAGCTTTAATTCACTCTCACTTATGCCAAGACGGTATGCTGTGGGGAGTTTTGCAACCTTGTATCTTTGGTCAACCCAGAATATGGTCAGAATTTGACCGCGCTATCATTGCTCAGGTAGAACAAAAAGTCACGCCCCTCGCCGTCGCCTATGTAAAACAAGTAATTCCCAACTGAATTGGGAGTGCGCCTGCACAATGCAGGCGTAAGTATACCCAGAATCGCCTGCTCCTAGAAAGGATAAATAATTTTTTGTAAATCGCTCTAAATTGACTTCTGGATCTCGGTACTCTGGAGGTGGTGGATTTAGCTTACTTGCTCAAGCACGAAGCTGATAAATAGAGGTCAAGCCATAAAGTATAATTTGTAGCATTGGGTGGGCAGGATGCTAAAGAGAATATGGCTTCTAATCATGACGTTTTGTTGATCGAAGCAGCAAAAAGCGGACAGATTAAACAAGTGCAAGCGCTATTAGCAGTCGGTGCGGATGTCAATGCTGCAACAGAAAGTCGTACTACGGCTTTAATGTTGGCAACTCTTGGCGGTTATAGCGAAATTGTCCGCTTGCTAATTGAAGCTGGAGCCGACTCCAACGCCCGTGGCAAATTTGGCATTACGGCATTAATGTTAGCAGCAGCAAATCATCAAGTTGATGCTGCCCAAATCTTGCTAACTCATGGCGCAGATGTCAACGCCAAAAATGACGATGGCAGCACGGCGTTAATGGTCGCGTCTTTAAAAAACGATCTTGAAGTTCTCGCCGTGCTTTTGAGTGCTGGGGCAGATATTAAGATCAAAGATCGAGATGAAGATACTGCCCTAATCGTAGCGGTACAGCACAGTCATACCAAAATAGTGCAAAGCCTGCTCCAAGCAGGTGCGGATATAAATAGAACTAAGAATGGCGAAACAGCTTTAATGCTGGCAGTAACGAAAGGATACAGCCAAACAGTAAAGGTGTTGCTAGAGTACGGAGCCGCCGTAAATCAGCAAAATTTAGACGGTAGAACAGCTTTAATGCAAGCTGCCGACTCATTGGCTATTACAGAATTATTGCTTGCCAAAGGAGCAGATGCCAATATTCAAGATAACGAAGGAGAAACAGCTTTGATGCTCAATTGCGACTTGGGCAATCTAAAAATTGTTCAAGCACTGCTAGAGCATGGCGCAGATGTAAAAGTAAAAAACCAAGCGCAAGAAACCGCCTTGGCGGCGGCAGTAGCGGGAGGATATAGCACTCTTGCTATTGCCTTACTCGATCGCGGTGCGGATATTAATGCTCAAGACACTAATGGCGATACAGCCCTCCATCTTGCCGCCGTTGAAGGCTATCTTGAACTGGCACAAATTTTACTAGATCGTGGCGCTAATCCCTTATTAACTAATCAACTAGGGGATTCACCTTTATTGCTGGCGGTTTTGCAAAGACACAGTAAAATTGTCACCGCGCTATTGAGTCACGGAGCGAATTTAAACGAGCCTAGGAGCGACCCCCTATTAAACATTGCCGCTACTCAAGGCGATCGCCACACCGTACAGGCATTGCTCAATTTTGGAGCCGATCCTAATATGCAAGCCCCCGATGGCAAGACGGCTTTAATTAAGGCAGCAGAACACAATCACGTAGAAGTAATGCAGCTATTAGCCGCAAAAACCGATGTCAATTTACAAGACGCTGCTCAAGCCACAGCTTTGATGTGGGCGGCTTCACGAGGATACTTTCAAGCAGTGCAGTTACTGGTGCAAGCTGGAGCCGATATAAACACAAAAAACCGTGGTGGTTACACGGCTTTAGCTTTAGCAGAATTTAATGGTTACAAAGATATCGCGCAAATGTTGCAGCAATTAGGCTCGTAGAAAAGCTCTTGCCCATCAAGCGCACTTAAGCTCGATACAAACAGTAGTAGGTGCAGTTTTTGCAGTATGAATTGTCAATTGCCCGTCGTGAAGCTCCGTGAGGCGCTTGGCAATTACTAGACCTAAACCCAGACCTTGCTGCTCGTAAAATTCGCGCTCAAACTGCCTGCAAGCGCCGATACTAGCAATCTGCTCTAGAGTCATCGCACACCCGGTACTAGCGATAGTTAGTTGAAAAATATCGTTATCTATAGTGGCTTTAATCTGTACTGGCGTTCCAGTTTCAGAGAACTTGAAAGCATTATCGATAATTTCTTCGCCAATTTTTCGCAAATCCTGTTCGGCAATTTTTACCCCAGCACGAGCAATATTTAAAGTTAAGTCCGCCTCCCGCCCGTACCGCGTAGCTTTTTGGGTGGCTACATCCATAATTACCGTGTTGGGATTGGATGTCCGACAATCGCTTAATACTTCAACTTCTTGGGAATTGAGGTTTAGAGCTTTTAGTTTTGAGTCAATAATGAAGTTCTCCATCAACCGATACAGGTACATGGTTGACCTATTAATATCCTCTGCGGTGTTAAGTATTTCCTGGGGTGCAATAGAATCGTGTTCGTCAACTAGCTTTTGCGTCAAGCTAGAGATTTGATAAATTGGCTTGAGCAGTTCGTCCGGCAGCGCATCGGTAATACTTTGAACAAAACTAACCAATTCTTCCTCAAAGTGTTGGGCAACAACGGCGTGCTTTTCTAGGCGAGTTGCGATCGCTCCCAACAACTCTGTTTTTGTAAATGGTTTAGTTAAATAATCGGTACTCCCGCATCGTAATGGTAAGCTGGTAAACCAAGAACCTCAATCATTGCAGACGACTCAATGAACTGCCCCAAGTGTCAATCTCCTCAAATCATCAAGTACGGACAGACCCATTACGGCAAACCACGATTCCGTTGCCAAGGCTGTGGACGGCAGTTTGTTGAGGGTGCAACCCGACAACCGATTGATGAAGCTACTCGCCAATTGATTGATAAGTTGTTGCTCGAACGCCTTGCCCTAGCAGCGATTGCACGGGTGACGGGTGTTTCAGAGCGTTGGTTGCAAATGTATGTCAATCAGAAGTTTTACCAAACGCCGAAGACCATCGAAATCACCAAAAAAACCTATAGTAGCAAAGTTAGCTAGAGTAATTGAGCTTCCAATAAAGCAAGGTAATCAGCAGGAGAACGCCGAAAACGTAGTTGCTCAAACCGATTGATGGGATGTTGTGCTAACTGGGAACGTAAGAAACGCCAATCTGCAATTGAGACAGTAGCTAACTGTTGAGCAGACCAAGTGGTGAGTTGAGTAGCAACGCAAGCAATCAATTGAACGCTGCCACGTAATACAAGTGTTGCTGGAGCAACGGATGCGACCTGTACAGCGGCGGTGAT
>NZ_JBYCCV010000098.1:0-12866 GCF_057473825.1 Aliterella sp. E5.1 | reverse complement strand
GGCAGCAAGGGATGAAGTTTCTGCCATTGAGCATCATTTAGGTCACCACGATGTAGCGGCATAGAAAGTTACTCCCGTTAGTTTTCAGATATTAGAATCTTCATATTCTCACTTTCTTCCCACTATATCTAATGTCCCTTTTGAGTTTGCAGATACGCCCTAGAAAGCTAACAAATACGTACGGCAAAAATCCGAGAATGAAATATTTAGTTTATGTTATTACAAACAAAATAAATAGAAGTTGAAGTATTAAAATTTACCCAATTTTAGTATATTGTATACTTATACTTTTTTTTGGCCATAAATCAATATTCTTGAAATCCAGCTACAGACTGAACAAAAGGCACCTTGTTAATAAATGTTAATAAAATGCCTTGAGCTTTTTAAAAATAATGAGAACTATCTCAATCATATAATGTCTTCTTTTTTCAGATTTTTTCTACAAACATAAGCAATTTATTTCGCAATAAAAGTAATGTCGGAAAATATTTTTTTGATAGTAGGAGTATATAGTTAAGAAAGGAAAAATGTAAGCATCTACTGTAGTTTTTTTGCTATGTCACTAATTAGCCCAAGTTGAGCTAATTGGTATTTCGGAAAAAGGTTTCTACTTGTAAAAAATCTTTTGAAGCTGAGAAAAAACTATGCAGTTAGCATAGTTTTTGATGTGTAGCTCGATCTAAATCCATACAAAATTTTGAACCATACTCAGGAACAATGAGCAAGGATAAAAACAGTAGTTACAGCGATTTGCCGAAGTCGAAAGTCATAAGGACACCAGCTCGGTGTCAAGTAATAAGACCACAAGTCAGATTGCCCCTCTAAAACCTTACTGGCGAGACTTTTGAACGGAATACAACTCGTTACTACCAAGATAGTAATGAGATTGGGAATATTGGTGCAGCTATTTTTTGGGTGGTCTAAAGTTGTGAAAAGATTTAGCGCGATTTCCATACTTGTAGTGGCGACGATTCTAGTTGGACATACAGTATCAGCACAGATTGGATCAGAACCTTCTCAGCCTTTAGCTTCGCTCAAAACCGTATCAATTCCAAAACCAGACAATAAAGAACTGAAAGACTTTGTGCAAGACGAAAAAGCAGCACTTGTTCTAGGCAAATCTTTGTTCTGGGATATGCAGCTTGGTAGCGATGGTATTCAATCTTGTGCCAGTTGTCATTTTCACACTGGAGCAGCCAACAGATCTAAAAATCAAATTAACCCAGAACCAGGGAATGTTTTTGATATTGGGGGCAGACCAAATTACCAACTGACGGCAGCAGATTATCCATTTCACAAGCTATCAGACACCAACAACCGTTCTTCAACAGTTTTAGCTGATAGCAATGATATTACTGGTTCTCAAGGAGTGTTTAGGTCAGAATTTGTTGATGTTAATCCTGGCAGCGCTCAAGATATTGTTACGCCCCTAAAAGATGGAGTCTTTAATGTCGCTGACATCAACGTCCGTCAGGTAACGGGGCGCAACTCCCCTACCACAATCAACGCTGTTTTCAACTTCCGTAATTTCTGGGATGGACGCGCTCAAAATATTTTTAATGGAGTAAATGAATTCGGCTTGAGAGATCCTAACGCCTTTATTTTGAAGGCAACTAAAAAAAATGAACTATTAGATGTGCATGTCAATCTCAAAAATTCGTCCCTTGCTTCCCAGGCAGTGGGTCCCCCCTTAGTGCCTTTGAGACGGCGGCGGAAAATTTGCCGATCGCACCTCTAAGAGCTACCTTATCTGAAACCACAGGTAAAGTTACAGTTGTTAAACCTAGTTCTCAAGAGGTGATTGACAACTCTTCCATAGAACTCAGTGCCGATGAGACATCTGCTGATAGTAGTAGAGTGTCAGAACCATTACCAACGAAGTCACTCAAACCTCTCAAACGAATAGGGAGAAAGTTGGGTAAGAAGTTGACTGTGCTTAGACCTCTTGGCAAACAGCTTGTTGCCACAGACGATAGCGTTCTTGGTAGTTATCCCTCTTTTGTCACTTTCAGGAGAGTAAAATCTAGAACCTGCTTTAGCTCAGGATTTTGGCAAAATGACTACAAAGGAAGTCTGATGTGAGAAAATAAAGTTTAAAAGCTTTACATTACAAGCTTTTTCAAGTTTTAGTTTGTTTTTTCCTTACTCAGAGTGACAAAAGAGGGATTATAGTCGAGGAGGTCAGCCGGGATTGAATGTGGAAAGGTATTCAACCTTAATCGAGCAAGCATTTAAGCGGCAATGGTGGAACTCCAACCTAATTATCCAAGTCGATCCCAAAACTGGCGATCGCACTATTCTACCTCTACCCAAGGGCGGCTCATTGAGTACCATTCAGTACACGCTCATGGAGTACAATTTCTCACTGTTCTTTGGACTAGCAGTTCAAGCTTATGAGGCAACATTAGTTTCAGACAATTCACCCTTTGACCAGTACTTTGATGGAAATTCCTCCGCTTTAAGTGATCGCCAGAAGCGAGGACTAGAAGTTTTCCAAAACAAAGGCAAGTGTATCAACTGTCACGAGGGAGCAGAATTTACTAATGCTTCAGTGAAGAACGTCGAAAAAGAACGCCTTGAACGCATGATCATGGGAGACAATGAAGAAGCTATTTATGACAACGGCTTCTACAACATTGGTGTTAGACCAACCTTTGAAGATCTAGGTGTGGGTGCTAAAGATCCTTTCGGCAACCCGCTTTCTGAGTCTCGATTAGCTCAAGAAGGGACGTTCAAGAAACTCCTAGGCGAGAAACTTAACATTAAAGTAAATGCTAAGGACAGAATAGCCGCAGATGGAGCTTTCAAAACCTCTGGACTGCGTAATGTAGAGCTTACTGCTCCCTATTTCCACAATGGCGGGCAATTGACTTTAGAGCAAGTAGTCGAGTTCTACAATCGAGGCGGAGATTTTCACGAGCAAAACATTGATAACTTGGATGCGGATATTCAGAACTTGAATTTGAGTGCTGAAAATAAAGCTGATTTGGTAGATTTCCTTAAATCGCTAACGGACGATCGCGTGCGTTATGAAAAAGCGCTCTTCGATCACCCCCAGCTATTTGTCCCTAACGGACATCCGGGAGATCAAACCTCTGTTACAAATAGCGGTAATGGACAAGCGACCGATCAATTACTAGAGATTTCGGCTGTTGGACGCAATGGTGGGAAAGGTACGCCCAATTTCCTCGCTAGTTCAAATTAATAGCACCAGTAAAAGCAATCAAAAGCCCGTCTAGGCGGGCTTTTTTGCATCTATAAATTGGTTGGGATTAGAACTACTGGCGGATGCCTACTTGCATCTATCCACTTATTGGCAATAGGCATTCGCCAGCCAGTACCAAAAGCGCGATCGGTAATTTTCAATCCTGGTGGTGCCTGTCTGCGTTTAAATTCTGCTCTTGCTACTAGCTTTAATACCCGATCGACAATAGCTGGATTGTGTCCAGCCGCAACAATTCGATCTGCCGATTGATAATCGTGAATTAAGCGTTGTAAAATATCGTCCAACACATCGTAAGGCGGTAATGAATCAGCGTCAACTTGTCCGGGTTTGAGTTCCGCACTTGGAGGCTTATCCAAAACATTGGCGGGGATGGTTTCAGTTGTGCGATTTAGCCAGCGACAGATAGAATAGACGCGAGTTTTCGGGACATCGGCGATCGCAGCCAAACCGCCATTCATGTCACCGTACAAAGTACAGTAACCTACAGCCATTTCGGACTTATTACCTGTAGAAAGTACCAGATAACCAAATTTATTTGCGATCGCCATTAGCAAGTTTCCCCGAATCCGCGATTGAATATTCTCCTCCGCTAATCCAAAGCTTGTACCTCCAAATAACGGCTCTAATATTGTGTCGTAACCTCTCATCAATTCACCAATAGGCAAAATTTGGGTGCTAATCCCCAGATTTTTAGCCAAATGCAAAGCATCTTGGACGGAATGATCCGAACTATAGGGAGAAGGCATTAATACCGCTAAAACATTTTCTTTTCCCAACGCAGACTTAGCAATTTGGGCAACTAATGCCGAATCAACCCCACCACTCAAACCAATAACTACCTTGCTAAAGCCACACTTGCGAGTATAGTCGCGAACGCCCAATACCAAAGCTTTCCAGATTTCCTCATCCTCATTTTCTGGCATAGGTGCGATCGCCCTTGGCGCTACCCCTGTGGCGATCGCACTTGGTTGCAAATCTTGCAACTGTTCGTCAAATTCTATAACCAATAGATCGGTTTCAAAAGCACGAGCGCGACCGATTATTTCGCCTTTACGATTAAAACCCACACTACAACCATCAAAAATTAAGTCATCATTTGCGCCTACTTGATTGGCGTAAATAATTGGTTTTTGATAGCGAATAGCAGCGTGTCGCAGCATTGCTTCTCTGAGATGGGGTTTAGCAGCGCTGTAGGGCGAAGCAGACAGATTGACGATCAAATCTACATTCAAAGCCGCCAAGTCAGCAATCGGATTACTTGCATAGCTGCGCTTTCCCCAAAAATCTTCGTCATTCCAAAAGTCTTCGCAGATAGTGACACCAATTTTTAGCGCCGAGAAACTAAAGGAATTGATATGCAATCCTGGCTCAAAATAACGGTGTTCGTCAAATACATCGTAGTTGGGTAAAAGCCGCTTGTGAAAAACTTGCTCAATTTTGCCTTGGTGAAGCAAAGCTGCGCTATTAAATAACGGTTTACCGCCAGATCGATGGGATTGCTCGTTTGGATGGACGCAGCCTACTAATACCGCCATTGTAAGAGGTAAATCTCGCGCTAATTGCTCCACAGTCGCGGCAATGTCGTTAATAAAACTACCATTAAGCAACAAATCCTTGGGCGGATAGCCACATAAAGAGAGTTCTGGTGTTAGTAGCAAGACATTTTGTTCATCCGCTTGTCTTGCACATTGGAGAATTTGCCGAGCATTACCCGCCAAATCGCCAATAGTTGGATTAATTTGTGCGATCGCAATTTTCATAAATCCTGTTAGCTAAATAAACACCAAAGGCTTATTTTTAAACGGTGCAAAAGCATCCGCATCAAACCGATACAATGTAGCTGGACGACCTGCACCCCGCGATACCTTAACTTTGGTATCCGCCAAAAAACCCAATTTTAATAACCGCGCTCGGAAGTTGGAATAATCAGAAAAATTATCTCCTAGCACCGTAGAATAAAGCTGATATAGATCGCTTAAAGTAAATAATTCGGGCAACACTTCAAAAGCAACGGGGCTGTACTCTAGTTTATTTTTCAGTCTTCTGTGTCCATAAGCCAAAATTTCTTGATGATCGAAAGCTAATTGCGGGACTTCTTTCACCGGATACCAAGCAATCCCGCTTACGCCATCAGCAATTAATTCCGCTTCTTCAAATCTTACCAAAGCAAAATAACTTACCGATAGATAACGCACTCCATAACAATCGGTTGCTTCACGCGGATCGCGGTTTAGACCGCCAAAAGTATACAACTGCTCCAAATACAAATTTTTCGCGCGAATTTTCTCCGCCAAAATTCGATAAGCACCATCTTCCAAAGACTCCCCTTGACGCACTAAAGTACCGGGAAGCCCCCAATAATCTAAAAAAGGCTCTTGGTGGCGCATTACCAATAGAACTAAGAGCCGATTTTGCGAAGTATCGACAGAAAAAATTACATTATCAACCCCGACCTTAAAATCAGCTAAAGGTTGTTTATTTAGTGAATCGGCATTTTTTTGGATGCGTCCTGGCATTTGTACAAATGCTCTCGATGAATATAGGCTTGAATAGGAGGAGTTATAACATCAGTCTCGCCAAAGTCGCGATACGCCGTTGAAGATACATCTAAACCCGTTAGATCCGCAACTTCTACTTTTGTGCCTAAGTCTTGCAATTGCTGTAAATCTTCATTTTCTAGTGTATGTCCTGGTCGCGGCACAACCAAGACTTGAACTTGCTGCAACAATTCTTGGGCTTTGTACCAACGAGGTAACTGTTTGACTAAATCTGCACCAATAACCAATGTAAAATCTACCCGCTCCGCACTCCATAACTTTTTAGCCTTCTCTACGGTTTCCAAAGTCCGACGGCTGCTAAGTTCTGGATAAAACCCAATATTATGGCGTAGCGGGTGCATTTCCTCAATCAATAAGCGCAGCATCATGCCGCGATGAGCTAGAGAAGTTTGGTGTGATTTAAACGGATTATCCGCCGCCCAAATAGCTACCCAATCGTAATGTTCGGAAAGCCAACTAAGAATCTGTTGATGCCCAGAAGTTGGCGGATCGGCACTCGTACCAAATAAAGCAACTCTCATCTATTTTTTTCACTTACTTTTTGAGCTAATTCCTGCAAAGCCGGAGAAATATTCACCTCGCAACTTACAGGTTGGTTGATATCTCGACACTCTGGGGGCAAACTAGCCACAGAATTTGTAGTACGCGATCGAATTTCTGCTAAGCTTTCTGGTAATTGTAGCCTTTGTCCTTGCTTAACTACCAACTGCAATAAGGGTTGAGAATTAGGTGGTTTGGCTTCGGTAATTAATCCTAATTCGTCGTGTTTGACTACTCCATTTTCCAGACTCCGCCAAATTTGCTTGCGTCCTGGATAAGTAACTTTACTTTTAGAGCTTTTCATAACTGGGATACCATCAATTTCTACTAGCTTATACACCCCATTTACTGGCGCTCCGGTAACTAATTTTGTGCCGATTCCATAGCCATCAATGCAAGCAGAATTTGCTCTTAGCCTAGTTATTTCTGTTTCGTCAATATCGCCACTGGCAATAATCGGCACATTTGGTAAAAGATTTCTGACTACTTTAGACAACTGCTCCAAATTGCCTGAATCTATTCGCACTCCAGCTAATTGCATTTCTCCGCTATTTACTTTTTGCGCTAGTCGTTCCGCCGCCGCCACCGTATCAAAAGTATCAATTAATAGCGTACCACTGGGGAAGTAGCGATGAAAGGCAGTAAAAGCTTGTTCTTCACTGCCTTCTAACGCACTAAGCGCCATGACTAAAGCATGAGCCATTGTACCGCTAGGCTTTTGTCCTAATTTCAACGCCGCGAGTACATTCGATGTTGCATCAAATCCTGCTGCCAAAGCTGCTCGTGCCGCCCATAAAGAAGCTTGGGGACTAAAAGCCCTCCGCGTACCAAATTCTAATAAAGTCGCCTCCGCCCCGGCGACATCTCGTAGACGCGCCGCTTTTGTGGCTACCAAAGTTTGATAGTTCAAAGTGTTGAGCAAGTAAGTTTCTACTAACTGCGCTTGCCATAGTGGGGCTTCTACCCGTAACAATGGCTCATTAGCAAAAACTGCTGTTCCTTCTGGTAGTGCCCAAACATCGCCTGTAAACCGCGCTTGGGCAAGCACAGACCAAAATTTATCGGGTGCATGAGCAAAAATACCCGTTGCTTTTAAGGCTTCTAATCCCGCCGCACTAAAACAAAACTTGTCTAGGTACTCTAATGCTTGCGCCAAGCCCATAGCTATTAAATAGCCAAATCCTGCGGGCAACTTGCGCGTGAATAATTCAAAGCTTGCTTGTTTTTGTTCTACGCCTTCACCTACATAGCTGGCTGCCATTGTAAGTTGGTAAAGATCTGTCAGCAAACTGTAGTCTTGTCCTTCAGTTAAGGTTAGCTCTTGAGATGGTGTAATTGGTTGAAGGCGATCGTCTTGCAGACACTCCCAGTTGGGGGAAGTAGTCATGGCGCAGCTACCTCGATACGTTTGCTTTTTTAATTATAGTGTATTTCACCAAAATGCTAATAAAATTTAGTTATTATTTGGTATAAACAGGCAAGGTAATTGTTTTATTAAGTTTTATTTATGGTAATTTATAAATAAACTGGGCGATATAAAGTAATGCGAATCTGAGCAAACAAATACTGCGAATGCTTGCAAATGATTGAGATGCGATCGCATTTACTCCATTTACTCATTTAAGAATTTAAAATACAACTAATAACATTCCTTAGCATTTGCTTAGAGGTTTGGTTTTATGAATATTTCCCAAAGAGTTCTCAGCAGTCTTCAATATCTTTTTGAAGGAGTAGCACGAATTTTTAGCCCTACCGATGATGAATATCCTCTAATTGGCGTGCAACCTTTTGCGGGTGAACCTTTTAAGCCGGGTACGGGTTGGTACTAAAAAAGATTGTTTTAAATCTAATACTCAAAAAAGCTGGTGGAAATAGATTTATGTTCACCAGCTTTTTTATAAGATAAAACCCCAAGAATTTACTTGCGCGATCGCAGTTTCCGTTAAAAAGTATATTTAATCGTCGAGTGCTAGTTATCTTAGGCTGTTCTGATGGACAGTTTAGTGTCCCTTCGATAACTACAAAGTAGGGGAAACGATAAAAACCCTACACCACAACCAATTAACAGAAACTATCAATCAATAGCAAGAGTGCGATCGCTTGCTTCCCAGACACCGTTCTCCTTAAGAAAGCAATTAGCAGGACAAACAGCAAAAAGCCTGCCACGACCTAGCAAAATAGATGAACAATCATCTGTATTGCTTGTACTAATCTTCTACACAAATCAATCATTATTAATCAATCAAAAGAAATAGCTTACGGTTGATTAATTGTATATTTGAGTAGCCTTTGAGTAGATGCTAGGAGAAAAACTACTTGTAGAGGTAGATTATCTGGTTAAAAAATGCGATCGTACTTTTGGTAGATACTCTAGCCCCAATAATAGGGCAATAGTTCAATTAAAAGAAAGCCTAAAGCCGCACTTCCTAAAGGAACAGTCAAGTTATCAATACCATATACAGAAAAAGCTTCTAAAATTGTTGCCAGCACTGCAACTACTAGAGACACTACC
Organism: Aliterella sp. E5.1; assembly: GCF_057473825.1. Taxonomy (NCBI): domain Bacteria; kingdom Bacillati; phylum Cyanobacteriota; class Cyanophyceae; order Chroococcidiopsidales; family Aliterellaceae; genus Aliterella; species Aliterella sp. E5.1. The sequence goes on along the minus strand of NZ_JBYCCV010000098.1, from coordinate 4,030 downwards.
CAAGTTTGCCAATGATTTCCTTGTACGCTCAAAAAAATTAAGCTGGCGACAATAAAGCTTACTAGCGCCATTGTGCCAGAACCTTCCCAGCTTTTTTGATTTTCCCAAATTTTATAAGGATGTTTGCCAAATTTTTGACCAATTATAGCTGCCAAACCATCGCCCCAAGTCATTACTAATATGCCCAAAACTGCATACTGGGGGCGATTAATGTTCCAAAACCAAGCAACTAATATGCCAATACTTACTGCATAAAAAAACGTACCCAAGCTTTTACGTCCGACGCTATTAATTCCAGGTAAAATCGGAAAGCGATAAGACAATAAAGTAATTACACTTGCCAAGATTGAAGCGCCAATGCCGACAATAGCCGGAATATGCAGCCACCAAGCAAATAAAATTACATTACCCGTACCAATGTGGACGACTTTGCGAACAACTTCGGAGTTACCATTACCAGAACGATTTAGCAAAGATGCTACAAGTAAAAGTAAGCCTATCCAAAGCACGACACTCGCAATTTGTAGACTTGTAGGCGAAAGTGAAGTATCCAAAGTGTCTATTGTAAAAAATAAGCTCCTCAATACAAATGTAGTAGATTCTTTCTAAGGTGAAGCAGAGAAAATGATTAAAATGCTGCTGTTATGGCTAATTCGCGGCTATCGCTTATTTATATCACCCTTATTTGCGCCTACTTGTCGTTTTCACCCAACGTGTTCAATGTACGCAATAGAAGCTATAGAAAGATTTGGGGCGATAAAAGGTAGTTTTATGGCAACAAAGCGAATTTTGCGCTGTCATCCCTTGCATCCGGGTGGTTACGATCCTGTACCCCCAATATCTAAAGAAGTTACTAAATGAAACCCTATCAGCAAATTGCGATCACCGAATGTGGGGAATCGCTAGTACCAATTCCTTTAGAAATATTTGCCGTTGAATCACCCCATCCTTATCAGCTATTAGGTGCAACTTATGCAGAAATGTCGCCCTATTATCTGCGTAAATCTGTACTCGATAGTTTAATCAAGGCGCAAAAATATCTACAGTCAAAATATCCTGGCTGGCGGATTCAAATATTTGATGCTTATCGTCCCATTGCCGTACAACAGTTTATGGTAGATTACATTTTCAACCAAGTAGTTGAAACGCAAAAGCTGAGTATTGCTAATTTATCCCCAGCAAAGCGCGAAGATATTTGGCAACAAGTTTATCAAATTTGGGCAGTCCCAAGCTTAGATCCGCTTACTCCACCGCCTCATAGTACAGGCGCAGCGATAGATATTACTTTAGTAGATGGTAAGGGTAAGGTACTGGATATGGGTTCGCCTATAGATGAATTATCACCCGCGTCGCATCCTAATTATTTTGCTAATAGTAATTTACCCGAACATCAGCAATACCATCGCGATCGCCAATTATTACGGGAAGTAATGGATTATGCTGGTTTTGCGGGTCATCCTGGTGAATGGTGGCATTTTTGCCAAGGCGATCAAATGTGGGCGTGGTTAAGTAATACTATTAATCCTACTAATCCTGTGGTAGCGCGTTACGGTCGGGTGAAACAATAATTACGCATCTTGAGGATTTAGCTTCATCATCTCCCAAGTAGTGTAAGTACCGATTGGACTCCAAAGTATATAGGGAACAAGCAACAATGCTGCCCAACCAGAAATTGGTAATACTATTAGTGTGAGCAAAATCCCAATAACTGCGCCAGTACCGCCGATAATTGTGCCAATTTTTAAACTGCGGAGTCTAAACATTACTGGAGTATAGGCGATAGTAACTATTTCTAATAATAAATATAGCCCCATCACTAACCAATTTTTGCTATTTTCCCAGACTATATAAGCCGACCAAGCACCGCAAATAAAAATAGTAATCCAAATAAAGGGAATTGCAAACTCAAAAGTCAACCAACTAGGGCGACGCAAGCGATTAAACCATTTGCGATCCTTTGGTGTAAAAAAATTTGCCGCCATCGCTACAAGTAGCGTTACACCCCCAATCACCAGCCAAGATCTAATCATATTCCTCTTATTGCCTTTCTTATTAATCTTGTCTGTTGGCACTAATAGCAATCAACTCTTTGAATTATTCTGCGCCAGGATTGAGTTGGATCATTTCTTCGGTAGTATAAGTACCGACAGGACTCCAAATAATATAAGGAAGGAGTAAGCCTGCGGCTAAACGGGAGATTGGGAAAATTGCGATCGCAAGTATTACACTCAAAACCGCTCCCGATCCGCCTAAAATCGTCCCTACTTGCAAACTACGGAGCCTTAGCGTTACAGAAGTATAGGACACGGTAATAATTTCTAAAAGTAAGTATAAACCCATCAACAGCCAAGTTTTGGTACTACCTGGCTCCTGTTGCCACACTATATTAGCTGACCAAGCACCGCATATAAAAACAACTGTCCAAATAACTGGGATTAGAGGCTCAAAAGTTAACCATTTTGGGCGGCGCAATTGTATAGCCCATTTAAGATCGCGGGGTTTAAATAATACGCCGCCGAAGGCAACAAGGAAAGTTACCGCAGCGATCGCCATCCAAGACTTAACCATACTAGCCTTATTGTCTTAACCTTACACATTTATAATGCCAATGGGTCAAAGCAAGATTAATCTGCCTTAAGTTTGAAATAGATTATTTACATAAGTTGTTGTTATTTTGTAATTTTTTGATGAAGATTTTGCTTATCCAATCAACTTTTCTAGATTGGTTCAATTTATTCAGTATATTCCCCATTTTTAAAACAATAGGTCGGTAATATAGTGAAGTTATAGCTTTTAAACTTAATTCATAAAAACATGAAAAATAGCGCACTTTCCAAAGAGATTGGAGAAATAAAAACGGCACTTTTAATTATATTAGGTTTTGTTTGCTTAATATTATTAAGTACCTGGCTTTAAATTAAAACTTAGGGAAATGCGATCGCCTTCCCAGGTTTTTACACTATAGCAGCCCTAATTTTTTCAACGCATTTTCCGCCGCACGTTTTTCCGCTTCTTTTTTACTATGACCTTTTCCTCTGCCGTATTCTTTACCTTTTACACATACTTTTGCCGTAAAATCTTTATCGTGATCTGCTCCTGACTCGCTTACTATTTCATATTCGGGTAATTCAGTAGATTTAGATAAGAACCATTCTTGAAGTAAACTTTTATGATTTTTGTTTGATTGAAAGTTAACGATATGTTTAGCAGCTGCAAGAAAAATTGGCTTTAAAAAATCACGCACAGCCTCAAATCCAGAATCAAGATAATAAGCGCCAATTACTGCTTCAAAAGTGCTACTAAGTAGGTTGAGATTGTTACAGCCTCCACCTAATTTTGTGCCTTTACCTAGCAACATTCTTCCACTTAAATTCATTTTTTTAGCAAATTTAGCTAACTGTTGTTCATCAACTAATGCAGAGCGTAATTTAGTAAGTTTGCCTTCGTCCATTTGTGGATAATGCTCGTAAAGTAATGAACCAATTAGAAAACCGAGTAAAGCATCACCTAAAAATTCTAAGCGCTCATTATTTTCTGTTTCTTCAGGATGTTCGTTCATATAAGAGCGATGGACGAAGGCGCGATGTAATAATGAAAGGTTTTTAAATTTTGGCAAATTGAACATTATTCTTTCAATTTCTTACAAGGTAAGTGTTTTGTAGTTTTTAAACCCTCTAAGATTTTTTGATTACCGATTGATTGAGGAGAATATTTTGGCGGGACAAGACGGTTTCCAGGGGAATGATTACAAGACCAACAAGCTAAATATAAATTATCAAAAGAGTTAGATCCACCAAGACTTGTAGGAATTAAATGTTCCACAGTTATTTCCTCGCGTTTAAGTTCTTTACAGCACCAACAGCAGATAGATCCATTTAATCCGATTCGTTGGTAAATTTTGTTATACCAATTCTGAATGAAGGTGCGCTAAATTAGCATAAGTGTAAGGGGAAAGGAAAAGTTATGAGTCGTCCGTTCCAAGTGGAGATATCTGAAAGCAAAGAAATGTTGGAGAAAGCACTCAAATATG
>NZ_JBYCCV010000097.1:0-13041 GCF_057473825.1 Aliterella sp. E5.1 | reverse complement strand
ACTTCAATTGGATTTGGCAGCATAGTCGGTTCAAGTCCACTGCCGCACAACGAGCAGGATTAACCTCTCGACCATGGACTTGGAATGATATCGTGACCTATCCCACAATAATCTGACGCACTACCCTCAATCTTTCAAACCACCAATATGATTATCACTGTTGCATCCTTCAAAGGTGGCGTTGGCAAAACTACAACCGCAGTTCACTTAGCCGCCTACTTACAACCCAAAGGCGAAACCCTCCTAATTGACGGCGATCCAAACCGCTCGGCAACGGGCTGGGCGAAACGTGGAAATCTACCATTCAAAGTAATTGACGAGCGACAAGCTGCTAAACACGCCCCAAAATATCAACACATTGTTATCGACACTCAAGCACGACCAGAACAGGAAGATTTAGAAGCCCTAGCTGAAGGGTGCGATCTGTTGGTACTGCCCACTACTCCTGATGCCCTATCGCTGGATGCTTTGATGCAAACTGTTGATGCCCTTAAGTCATTAGGGTCGGAAAAATACCGTATTCTAATCACTCGCATTCCTCATAAGCCCCGGCGGGATGGAGCAGAAGCAAGAGAGATGTTGAGCGATGCTGGATTACCACTATTTATTGGAGGTATCCGCGAAGGGGTAGCTTTCCAAAAAGCTGCCCTTGCTGGTGTTCCAGTTAACTTAGTTTCCGACCCACGCGCACGGATTGCTTGGCGCGATTATCAACACATCGGTCAGGAGGTAATGAAGTGAGTAAATTTAAAAGTCTTTTGGATGCGGCAAAAGGCAGAGAGCCAGAACCCGAAAAACAGGAACTAGAAGTTAACCAACCACAGTTAGTTACCCAATCAGAGCCGCCCCCTAAACGAGGAAGACCATTAGGCAAGCGATCGCATCCTGACTACGAGCAGGTGACGGCATATATAAAGAAGGATACTTACCAAGAGATAAAGATAGCATTGCTGCAAGAAGGTCAAAAGCGCGAGTTTAGCGAGTTAATTCAGGAGTTGTTAGAGCAATGGTTAAAATCGCGTACTTGAAAATTCAACTACTCAAAAACTTGGACAATTAAATATTCAAGCTTTTGATAGGGCAAAAATTTAGCAGCGCGTAAGTAGGAGGATTATATTGCAAAATATGAGGAATATGGGTAAGTTTCCAAAAGCTTAATAAAGTAACTTTATTAAGCCAAGACTGATTAAAGAAATAAATAGCCAGGATATTGTTCCTAAATAAATCGGCTTGATTCCTAGCTGTTTCATGCACTGAATATTAGTTCCTAAACCCATTGCAGCTAAAGCAGTAGTTAGTAAAAACTGATTGACATCAATGATCGCTATTCTCAAAGTCTCAGGAATGAAGTTGAGGCTATTGACCAAGATTAGACCAATAAAACCTAGCACAAACCAGGGAATCGGTAGTTTACGCGGTTTTTGGATTGCCCGATCTACTGATGACAAACCTAATAGTAGTGTAATTGGGGCTAACAGCATTACCCGCGAAAGTTTAGCAATTGTTGCTACTTCACCACTAAGCGGGTTTGTTTCAAAAGCAGCAGCGATCGCCTGGACAACTTCATGAATAGAAGCGCCACACCACAAACCATAAGCTTGCGGTGTTAAGTTCAGTACAGCAGGTAATAAAGGATAAATTAGCATGGAGGCAGCGCCAAACACTGTGACTAAAGCAACAGCGTAAGCAGTATCTTCATCCGAGCTATCAATTGCCGTTCCAATCGCTACCACAGCCGCCGCACCGCAAATTGACGTACCTCCAGCAATTAATTGAGTCAATTTTTTGCTAATTTTTAGTCTTCGTCCAATCCAACAAGTAAAAAAGAAGGTGCTAAATACTGATGTGACCGCAACAATTAGTCCAGTAGAGCCAATAGAAATCGCCTGAGTCAGGTTTAGTTGCATTCCTAGTAAAATAATGCCTAACTTGAGAATGCGCTTGAGAGAAAAAGTAATTCCTGGTTGATAAACTTGAGCAACACCAACAGTATTACGAACCAGCATTCCGAGCAGAATTGCCCAAGTTAAAGAACTAAAGAAATCAAGTCCTAAATACGACCGTATCAAAATCGCCAAAAAAGCCAACCCTGCTGTTAAACTTACTCCTGGAAGTATTTGCAACAACCAGTGCTGTAAGTTAATTGCAGCAAACTTTTTAGTAAATCTTGCCTGCACTTTCAGTTTCAAACTATGCCGCACAGCAACCTCACTATTGGGGAAATGGAGAATTAATTAGCCGCCAAAACTACATCGCCAAAAGTTGTAGCGATCGCCCCAGCCATTTGTATAAACACTTGACCCACTGTAGAACTTGGGTTCGCTAGGGTTAGAGGCGCTCCAGTATCACCGCCCGTACAAAGAAGCGGCTCAATGGGGATTTGTCCGAGTAAAGGGGCGTGGAGTTCTGATGATAACTGCTTTCCGCCGCCACTGCCAAAAATTGGGGTATGCTCCCCACACTGACCGCAAATCAGATAGCTCATATTTTCAATAATTCCTAGTACCGGAATACCTACCCGGCGAAACATATGGATGCTGCGCCGGACATCAGAAACCGCCACTTGTTGAGGAGTTGTGACCAGTAAAACTCCACAAATCGGACTTTCTTGAACGATGGTAATTTGAGCGTCCCCCGTCCCCGGAGGCAAATCGATCAGCAAATAGTCAAGTTCTCCCCATTCCACTTCATGAATAAACTGAGTCACGATCTTGTGTAGAACAGGTCCTCGCCAAGCTAGAGGATGTTCCGGTTCTGCCAATAACCCCACGGACATGACTTTAATGCCGTGAGCTTCTAGAGGCAGAAATCTTTGACCGTTGGGCGTTTCAATTACTTTTACTTCTGTATGTCCCAGTCCCAACATTTGCGGGACATTGGGCCCGTAAACATCCGCATCTAATAGACCAACCTTTGCACCTTGTAAGCTCAAGGCGATCGCTAAATTTACAGAAGTTGTAGACTTACCAACCCCACCTTTACCGCTAGAAATTGCTAAAGTAGTTTTCACGCCAGGAATTGTACAAACTTGGATATAAGTTTTTCTACACCAAGTTAGGGGCGCAAGTATCTGTTGAATTTCTGCTTGTAAATCGTGCTGGTGTCTGCCTATATAGAGGCGAAGATAAATATAGCCCTCTACAACCCGCAGATTTCGTACCATTCCCAAGCTGATAATGTCGTTTTTTAAAGTTGGTTCGATTACCTGTTTAAGGCAACGGACAACTTCTTGCAGACGTACTTCGCTAATAGGATCGGGAGGTAGAGGGACTTCTTGAGCTTCTAAGTTAGTTGGTCGAAAAGGCGACTGATGGCTAGGCATTAGATATCTCTGGCGTGGCTGCTTGAATCGTCTCAATTGCTCTTTGAGTGTAGATACATACGTCTTTGTCAGGATCGTCTAAGGATTGCTGAAGCGCGTTGAGAGCGGCAGGATTTTTCAAAGCTGCAAGAGACTTCGCGGCTTCTCGGCGGACATCGGAATATTCGTCAGTTAGCGCCTTAATTAAAATTGGCATTGTACGGTTATTGGGGGTTTTTTGCCATGCTTGGAGCGCAAATTTTCGCACCTGCCAATGCTCATCAGTGATCGCCGATTCTAAAGCCACAACTGCCGCAGGATCGGCGTGAAGTTCTAAGGACTTTGCGGCATTGCGACGTACTTGCCAATCTAAATCGGAATTTAGTGCTTGACAGAGGCGGGAAACTACTTCGGTATCTGCCAAGTGTCCCAAAGTTAAAGTTGTGGCTCGACGCACGCTGTCGTCAGGGTCGGACAATAGAGAAATTGCGCGATCGCATCTCTCTACTTGGTTGAGATAGCGCAGTGTAGTTACGGCGGCTTCTCTTAGTTGGGCGTTTTCCGATTCAAAAAAGGGCAAAACGTAAGGCAAAGATTGGGCATCGTGAATCTTTCTTAGCAAAATTAAGACGTTGAGTTGCATATTTAGATCGTCTCGATGCAGCGCGTCTAATAGTAGTAGCAAGCAATCGGGGGAAATAAGTTCGCCCAAGGCTGAGAGTGCTTCGGCGCGAATCTCCTGGTCTGGGGAGGCAAGACATTCCAGTAAAGCTGGCACGGCTTTGGGGTTAGCAAGTTCCCAGAGCGCGGTTACTGCGAGTTTCTGCACTGCCTGACTTTCGTCTAGTAAAGCTGCAATTAGCGGTTCTAGGGCATCCTCATCGCCTAAGTGTTGGAGAGTTTTGACAGCAACTAGGCGATCGCTTAGGTCGGGCGACTGGAGCATTTCTAGCCACTGGTTTAATTCAGAATCAATATCAGCGCTCATTGATAACTCCTTATCGCAATAAAAATGGAATTTGCACGGTAATCGCGTTGGTGGGACATTCTTTTTCACACGGTAAGCAAAACCAGCACTCATCGTATTTCATATAAGCTTTGCCCGTCTCAGGATTTTTTGCCAGTACGTCTAAGGGACATACTTCTATACAAGCGGTACACTTTTCTAGACACTTTGATTCATCTACAATCACTGGAACATCTACTCGTTGCGTTGCTAAAGCCATAAAATTAATCCTTCTTGGCGATCGATATTAATTAAATGCAGATATTGGACTGCAAAGCATCTACATTGCTAACGTACTGCTACGTCGTAGACTTCTGTTTCGATATCAACGTCTACGATATAAGGCTCAACAGGACGCTTGAATAAAAACATTTCTCCTGATGAATCCTTTTTTAAATTGACGTGGCAAAACCATTCGTCGTTGTTTTTTTCTGGATAGTCCACGCGGTAGTGATACAGTCCCCAACGGCTTTCTCGCCGAAATAATGATGCTCTTGCTGCCATTTCCGCACAGTCACGGATAAAGTGGACTTCCATACAACGCATCAATTCATGGGGATCTCTTGCACCCATTAAGTCCAATGTTTCTTCGTAGCGCTCAAAGTTACGCAACCCAATCTCCATTTTGTTATCTACTTTTGGTGGTTGGAGATAATCGTTGACCAAGCGGCGCAGCTTGTACTCTACTTGGGTATGGGGAACACCATTTGGTCGAGTCATCGGCGCATATATACGGTTCTTTTCTGCTTCTAAAAACTCTGCATCGGGTTCCATATGTTCTAAACCAGCGATGTAGTCCACAGCATTTGTACCCGCCAATCGACCGAATACAAACGCGCCAATCATGTAGTTGTGGGGAACGCTTGCCATATCTCCGGCGGCGTATAGTCCAGGGACAGTTGTTTCTGCCTTTTCGTTTACCCAAACTCCTGACGCGCTGTGACCGCTACACAAGCCAATTTCCGAAATATTCATCTCAACTCCATGAGTGCGGTAGTTTTCGCCTCTACCTGCATGGAATCGCCCGCGACTTGGACGCTCGTTTGCCCAGAGGATAGTCTCAATTTCGGCAATTGTGTCTTCGTCCAAATGAGTCATTTTGAGTTGGACAGGCCCTTTACCGGAGTTTAGTTCCTTCCACACTTCCAGCATCATTTGACCGCTCCAGTAGTCGCAACTGATAAAGCGATTACCTTCAGCATTGGCAGTATAAGCACCGAAGGGACTGGCAACGTAGGCACAGGCAGGCCCGTTGTAGTCTTTAATGAGCGGGTTAATTTGGAAACACTCAATATTACTAAGTTCTGCCCCAGCATGATAAGCCATTGAGTAGCCATCTCCGGCGTTGGTGGGGTTTTCATAAGTTCCATAGAGGTAGCCAGAAGCAGGTAAACCTAGCCTTCCAGAAGCTCCCGTACACAAAACGACGGCTTTTGCTTGAATAATGACAAAGTCGCCACTTCGCACGTCGAAACCAACTGCACCGATCGCTCGTCCATCTTTAACTAAAACGCGGGTAGCCATTACTCGATTGGTAACTCTGGCTTTATGTCGCTTTACTTGTCTAGTCAAAATTTGCTTGAGGTCTTTACCTTCTGGCATGGGTAAAACGTATTTACCAACTCGATGCACCTGCTTTAAATCGTAGTCTCCTTGAGCATCTTTTTGAAACTTTACGCCCCAACTTTCAAGCTCTTGAATGACCTCAAAACCTAATTTTCCAGTTTGATAAACTGCTTTTTGATTGAGGATGCCATCGTTAGAAATAGTAATTTCGCGGACGTATTGTTCTGGGGTAGAATTACCAGGAATAACGGCAGTATTTACGCCGTCCATTCCCATGGCGATCGCTCCACTCCGGCGAATATTTGCTTTTTCTAAAATCAGTACATCTCCCTGGGGATTTGCTTGTTTTGCTTTAATTGCTGCCATTGTTCCGGCGGTTCCACCACCCACAATTAAAACATCCGTTTTCATCCATTGAGTATTCACTTCTTCACCCCTTTTTGTCGCTGCAAAAACCTTTCAGAGATGCCAACAAAATCAATTACAACTTGTTTTTGTCCTCTTTATCTTAATCAACTGTTTAATTAAGCACAAGGCTATTTTGTAACAGGTAATACTGTCTTTTATGCTTATCTTTTATAGAATCATAAAATATTTTTATAAATGTTTTTTAGAAGCTGGCGGAGCTAACTGTTGTGGAAATTAATCAAGTTAAAGCATTTTTGGAAGTTGCAAGGAATCTTAGTTTTACGGAAGCCGCCGATGCTTTGAGCCTTACTCAGCCTGCGGTTAGTGTTAAAATAAAAACCTTAGAAGCTGAATTAAAAACACCGCTTTTTTATCGATTAGGGCGCAAGATTCAACTAACAGAAGTAGGAGCTTTTTTATACGAAGAAGGTTACAGCTTAGTTGACACAGAAAAACAACTACTGACAAAGATTGAGGAAATAAAAACAGGTAAGTTTGGTCATTTAAAGATAGGTTGTACGGCAGCTATTGCTAATGAATGGTTGCCAGAAATTATCTTTAAATACCGCCAACAGTATCCGGGGATTACAACTCAATATGTAGGGTTTGAATCGGCAGAGTGTCTGTATCGGGCCTTAACAAGCAGCCAGATTGATGTAGGAATTTCAGATATTGATTGCTTTGAATTTGATGAGGTTTCCGCAAGGGCGATCGCTACTATTGACTATCGCTTGCTTGTTGCCTCTAATCATGTCTTAGCTAAAAAAAATTGGTTGAGCTTGCAAGAACTAAAAAAAGAGCCTTGGGTCATGCTACCTGCTGGCTCTCCTAGTCGCTTAGTTTTTGAATCTCGCTTGCACGAATTGGGGTTAACTCTTGACGACTTTCCCTTAGTAGAGATAGTAGATACTTCCGCTTTGATGCGAACCTTTATTACCCAAGGAAACTATTTAGGTTTTGCCTCTAATTTAGAATTTACAACAGAATGCCAATCGGGAAAATTAACTGCAATTCCACTTCAAGAATTTGCTCTATCAAGTAACATTTTTGTGTTACAACCTCGACGTTTAAACCAGAGCGCGATCGCCCAGGGAGATCGACAAACAGCGCGACGTAGTTCAAATCCGGTGCAGAAGTTTGTAGCTTTGCTGGAAAATCAGCAAGCAGAAGCTCAACTAGATCGACCGAAACCTGGACGTTGGCGATCGCCTAGTCTAGTTCTTCGTCCTACCCCTCAACGTCCTGAGACGCTTAATTTGTCAATTGGCATTCAAAACAGTACCATCACAACGGTAACGGCGGGTTTGATAATTCAACGCCTGGGATTGCTAGAACACTTTTTACCAAAAACAGGACGCTACAGTTCTACTCAATACCAAACTCGCTGGCGTGACTACTCTACCGGAGCGCCCATCGTTCAAGGGTTGCATTCTGGGGAGCTAGATATAGGTATTTTGGGCGACTACCCTTTATTACTCAGCGCCGTACAGCAAGGCGTTACAAAACAAACTCGCTTAGTTAGCTTTGTCTCTACAAATCCCGATGGCTCCTGCAATGCTGTAATTGTGCCAAATGAGTCCAAAATTCAAAGCATCGAAGACTTGCGCGGGAGAACTATTGCTGTACCGTTTAGTTCTTCCGCTCACGGGATGGTAATGCGAAGTCTCAATTTTGCTAACATCCTGACGGAAGTTAAGCTTGCGGCTTTAGAAAATTCAGACATTGCTCATCCCTTTGGCTCTCCCACCGTAGCAGATGGATACGCTCACTTTGCCCCTTTTCACGATATTGCCTATCACCAAGGGAAGTTTCGTTACTTGCAAGGCAACAATCCAAATATCCTACCTGCTTTTTATGGTGTAGTTGTAAGCGCCTCCTTAACAGAGCAGCACCCAGAAATTGCGATCGCCTACCTCAGAGCTTTGAGTGCAGCCCAATATTGGTATACAACTACTCCATCGGCACTTTCCCTAATTAGCCAGTGGTCAAATCTAGATAGCGAAATAATTTCCCGCATCCTCAGTAGTAGCTACCACAAAAATCAGCCAGAACGCTTTTTTTCAGAAGTTACAATCCGTCCCGACTGGATTGAGGGGCATATTGCCCAGCTTAGTCTAATTCCCGGTAACGAAAGCTTAAAAACAATCAACCTTGATCGCTGGATTCAATCAGAATTTTTGCAAAAAGTGCAGAGCTAACTTTAATCAGATTCCATGCTTTTGAGGGTTTCCTCACGAATCAACTCAAATACTTGACGGTTGAGGGCGATAAAGTCTGGTGAAACTATACTATCTACATGGCGGGGACGCGCTAGAGTAACATCTATTTGCTGCTTGATTCTGCCTGGATTTACCCCCATGACAAAAATGCGATCGCTCAAAAACAAAGCTTCCTCAATATCATGGGTGACAAAAATAACCGTTGTTTTAAGGTCGCTCCAAATCGACAGCAAAAGCTCCTGCATCATGTGTCTTGTTTGAGCATCTAAGGCGGCAAACGGTTCGTCCATGAGTAGAACGGAGGGAGAATTGACTAACGCTCTAATAATACTTGCCCTTTGTTGCATTCCGCCGGAAAGTTGGTGCGGATAGGAATGACGATGCTTGGACAAACCAACCAGATTGAGATAGTAATCTACTAATTCCGTTCGTTCTGCCTTGGGCGTTCCCTTAATTTTTAACCCAAACGCGACATTTTCAAAAGTTGTCTTCCAAGGTAATAAAGAGTATTGCTGGAAAACAAAACCGCGATCGGCGCTAGGCGCATCGACATGACGCTTATTGACAAATACAAAACCACTACTTGGTTGAATAAATCCGGCGATCGCATTCAAGATAGTTGACTTACCACAACCAGATGGGCCCAGCAGACAAACAAATTCACCAGGAGTTATCTTAAAATTCACCGAGTCCAACACCTGAACGCAATGCCCTTTGCGTTTGAAGGAAACCGATAAATTTTCCACCTCTACAAAGCCTCTAACCCTCTGTACTAGATTCTTTTCTACTACTACTGCCATAATATTTAGGACTCCAAGCAACCTTACACGCTTTTCTTTTTCGTAATTCGCCAAGGCATGAGCAGACAAGTCAAGCGATCGACGGCATAAGCACTAAACGCACCCATCAAACCAATCAACAACATCCCCATCACAATTGGTGGGTAGTTAGATGTGACATAAGATTCCCAGGTAATGTAACCCACGCCGTATCTACCTGCTAATATTTCCGCCGTAACTAAGCAAAACCAGGAGTTGCCCATACCAATTACTAAACCACTAGCAATACTGGGCATCGCTCCGGGAACGACGATATCTTTAAAAATATGCCACTGCTTTGCGCCCAAAGACTGACCGACTCGCAGCAGTAACATATCTGTGCTTTCTACGCCGCGAATTGTGCTGATGAGAATCGGGAAGAAAGCACCTACGAAAGTTAGGTAAATCATCCCAGCTTCCGCATTGGGAAACATCAAAATCGCCAAGGGTATCCAAGCAACCGCAGGAATCGGTCTTAATATTTCTAGAGGGAGAAAGATTAGGTCTTCAATTTTTTGGAACCAACCAATTAAAATCCCCAAACTAATACCCAACACCGCCGCCGTTGCAAAGCCAGTTAAAACTCTAAATGCACTGGCTTGGATGTGCTTAGTAGGATTGCTCTTAACAAAATCTACTGTAGCGCCGACAACTTCTACTGGAGAAGGTACGTTTTCAAAATTGATGAAGAAGTTAAACTTGATTTGGCATAGAAGTTGCCAAATCCCGAAAAATAGCAATAGAGACAAACAGCGTCTAAATGTTTTTGGGTTAAAAGGCGATCGCTTACTTCCGCGCTCGCCTTGTTTGCGCCGGGCGATCGCTGCATAGAAGTTGCCTAATAGGGAAGTGCGCGAAGTCTTCGTTGATGAACTAGCCATATCAATTCGCTCCTACTAATACAGGCATTTTTTGAGCTACAGACTGCTGGAGTCCTTGAAAGTTCGCAACTTTAGCTCCCGATTTATTAGCAAATGCCTGAGCTTCTTGCTCGGTTAAAAAAGCAGAAATTTCCTTACCGTTTTGGACAAAGAAAGAATTTTCCGCAAATAGCTTCCAGCCGCGATCGCGATCGTGGACGAAGATTGCGCCCGCAGTGTCTTTCCCGTCTGCTTTGAGCTTTTGCAACATTGCCATCATATTTGTAATCGAGGCAAAATTCATGACTTTATCCTCGCTTTCCAGCCAAATTTGAGCCGCCATTTTCGGGTTAGCGATTTCCTCATTAGTTTGAGCATCTTTACCGCTAATAACTATCGCATTCGCCTTGGCTACCTTGTCATAGTCAAGTCCCATTTCTTGCATCGCTTGGCGCAAATAACTGTCATCTGCCCATTTGGTCACATCTTCGGGATTAACGCTGTCATCCAACTTACCTAACTGCTTTAAGGTAACAACGCTATTTTTGAGCGCATCAAAATTAACTTGAGCGATCGCTGGATTCAATTGTTGCAATCCCGAAGGTCCCAAGAACATATACACTACTTCGCGTTCTACGCTAGACCATTTTTCTACCTTAGTAGCGACGGCTTCTGGTTGCTCTTGAAACATTTTATTCGCTGTCAATAAAGCTTTGAGATAAGCCGTAACTATTTCAGGGTTTTCTTTAGCAAAATCCGAGCGTACTAAAACACCGTGAAAAGTTGGAGTTCCTGTTTGAGCGCCATCAAATATTTTTCTGGCAAAGCCGCGATAGGCAAACAATTCACCAAAGGGAACAAAATTAGCATGAGCCGCAATTTGATTCGTTTTTAAATTGCTTCCCCCTACTTCTGGTGCTTGGCTCACTAAAGTTAAATCTTTTTCTGCATTGACTCCTTCGTTTTTTAGCGCCTTAAGTAGCATTCCATGAGCCGCCGAGCCAAAGGGTACAGAAACTTCTTTTCCTTTTAAATCTGCTAGGGTTTTTACGGGGCTATCTTTAGGAACTAATACGGCGTTTCCTGCTCCAATTGGGCTATAGCCTAAAGTAGCAATATAAAGTGTTTTAACTCCATTGCCTTTTTTCTGAAACGTAGTCATGTTGATAGTTGCCGGAAAATCACCCATCATGCCGATATCTATTTGATTTGCCAGCATTTTATTAGTAATTGGCGGACCAGATGTATAGCTTGACCACTCAATGTTGTACTCAACATTTGCATACTTTCCGGTTTTAGGTAGATATTTTTCTAGTAGTTTTTCCTCGCGAATCACCGAGCCACCAGTCGCCGTATTAATCGTTTGATCTTGAGTTGCGATCGCTATCCGAATTACTTTTTTGTTAGCACTATTACTTGAAATGTTAGCGGAAGTTTCACTACAAGCACTTGCAAATCCTAGGGAAATCAACAGCAAGCAAAACACTAACCCTCTACGATGAATCTGCTGTTTATTCATAATAAAACCCTATTTCTAATTTAATTTCATGAGCTTATTTAATAGAGTTTTTAGACCTATATCTGTAAAAAGATATACATCATTGATAAAAAATACAAATCAACCTATACATTTATTTTATAAGTCTATAAATTCAAAAATATTTAAACCTTTGGACAATAATTGATAGACAAAATTAAAAATTATATTGTTTTTATTTTTAAAATAGAGCTATTAAATAAATAGTAAAATGTTATCAGTGCTAGAGATTGAAGCAATTACTTATTAAACACGTCAGTTCGGGTTAATGTCGGGCGCTTAACCCCCTAGAGTTTTGGGTTTGAGGGGCGCTCCCGAATCTCACAACTCGAACCGGATCGCTATCGTGCCTATTTAGATGGTTATGGTTTACGAGCAACAACGTAGTAAATTAATTCCTCATGCCATACGCCCTGCTCGGTTTCTAGTCCAGCGATCTCATTATCATAACTCGCTTTAATCTGACGAATTTTTTCCTGCTCCAATTCCCGCAGTGGATTGTCAAGATGTAGCCAAAACTGACCATTCCACCGATTTTGAGCTTTTTCTAATGTGAGATAAGTTCCTAATTGCCGTGGATAAATTTCGATTTGGCTAAATTTGGCTTGGGTGAGTAAAGATTGAATTAGATCCGGTCTTCCCAACGGCTCGTGCAGATTGGGAAGTGTAATCCCATGCTTTGCACAGGCTTCTACGATCAACGAGGCGAAGTATGAATCCTCAGACGAGCAGGTAAATGCGATCAATCCACCGGGTTTGAGAAAGTGATACCAGTTGTGGAGCATCGCGGGAATGTTGGGAAAAAGCACGATCGCATAAGAACAATAAATTGCATCAAACTGATTTACCTCAGCCTGATACATTTCTGCATCCGCTTCAATCAACTGAACATTCGATAAGTTTTCGGCTTGAATTTTCTGTTGGGCAATCTTAAGTAGTTCTGCTGCGATGTCGATTCCGACCACAGAGCCGTTTGCGCCAACTTTTTTAGCGGCTTCTATCGCAATATTTCCCGTTCCCGTTGCCACATCAGCTATTTGGCAAAGTGTTCGCCGACAAGGGCTATGTCTCTCAGAAGTTGGCGAAGCAGTTATTAGACAGCGTCGGCGTGCAACTGATTACTAATACTAAGTTGCGGTCAGAGGTAGTATTTGAAGATGAGGAAAGAAAGTCATAGAGCGCAGGCGCTCACTATTAGAAGAAAGTTCAAGTAAGCCTTGGCAAAGTACATCTTCTACTTGTTCAAGGGAGGAAAAGGCTTGATTATAAAAGTTGTTTTCTCGAATATCTTCCCAGATATGTTCAACAGGCATTAACTCTGGACTA
>NZ_JBYCCV010000096.1:0-13294 GCF_057473825.1 Aliterella sp. E5.1 | reverse complement strand
TCGACTCAAGTTGATTGCTTACCAAACGAGCAAAACTGTTTATCAGATCAAACATGGTATGTTCTCAAACTACTTAATTGAGCAACTCAAGTATCCATCCGTTCAAATGTCACTTGCGTAAGTCCTGAGTAATTTATTAGCTGCTGGTGCTGATGTTTTGACCACCAGCCGTCTTGCCGGACACGCCGACCCAGCTACGACCCAAAAATACGATCTGCGGGGAGAGGAAGCCAAGCAGCAAGCCGTCCAGCTATTGCATATTCCTTACGAGCCGTAAAAAGTTCCTCTTACTTGTGCCAAAAACCATAAGCAAAATATTCATTATCAATGACAGGCATTAACTCAAATCTATGAATAATCCGTTTGCCTTTTTAAAACATTAATCGTATTGGATACACTTCCTCCTACGCTACTGCCCGTGCATGAACTTCTTCAAGCAGAGAAACCAATTCGTCTACTTGGAAAGAATTTTTTAAGAAAAAATTCTTTCCGCCTACCATTCTTTGCAACACAACCGGATAAAACAATTGAGTCGGGAAATGTGATCGCAACTCTTAATGAACTGTGGGTAATTTGGGTCATTTGTTATTTCTTGAATCTGGAAAGTAACAGAAGAGGGATATTGGAGAGACTGGGTAAGTCCTGGCAAATTTAAACATGAAGGTAATTCCGCAGTATCCAAACTGTACCAACTCCTGTAAACATTGCTAAAAACAAGTTACCAGTTCGAGCGATCACAAATAATGTTGTCAATGCTGCGACAAACTCTGCAATACCCCCATTGATTACGGTAGGGGCAACAATCGAAATCATAATTGCACCAGGAATATGATTTAGCCATTTCTTTATTGGCTGGGAGAATGTAAATCGCTTCATTAGCCATAGTCCGACAATACGAGTAGCATAAGTAACTATAACCATGCCGAAAATCGCGGTTGCTGTTGTAAGATTAATCGACATCATGCATTGCTCCTACAAAACTACCTACTAATCCCCCAATCAGGATGTACCACTTTCCGGGTATCCAGTTAGCGGTGACTATGGCTGTGATTGCTGCAACAGTCCAAGGTAGAAGATTAGTTTTTCCTTGCCACATGGAGAATAATAATGCGATAAAAACTGCTGTAAAGGCAAAATCTAATCCCCAGCTTGCTGGATCTGCGATTGCGCTGCCCAGATTTTGTCCGATAACGGTAGCACTAACCCAAGCAATAAAGATTATTAGACCGCTACCGAGAAAAAATCCTGCGATAGATTTTCCTTTAGTAGACTCACCCATTGTGAGTGCCCAGGTTTCATCGTTAAGGAAAAACAAACAACCATAAGCTTTCCAAGAAGGTATTTTCAAAAACCAGGGGCTAATAGCTGCACTCATGAGAATATGTCGCAAGTTAATCGCTAAGGTAGTAAAAACTATTGCAGTTATTGGTAGCGGTGAAGTCCACATCTCCAAAGCAACAAACTGGGAAGCCCCAGCAAAAACCAAACTACTCATCAAAAAAGATTCAACTAAGCTCAACCCTGCCTGACGAGCAAGAACTCCAAACGAAATACCGTAGGTGAAAACGCTTAGAGCAACTAAAATACTTCGTCTAACTCCAGTTTTGATACCACTAAAGTCAATGCTTGCTGGTTCTTTCATAAATTGCAAAAATCTTAGTCTGTTAATTGCATTTGTAGCTTAAGTGTTTTAACAAGTAGTGAGCGCTAGTAAAATATTAATCACGCTTAATTTAACTTAAATAATGGCGGATGAAATCTTAAAGGTAAAGATATCGGGCGTTGCTGAAAGAGTAATGAATTAAGCTGACACAAGAACTGTGCGATCCTTCAAGTAGTGAAGCAGTAGACCAATGAACATTTCAACATTTCAATCGACTTGGAGTAGCAGAGTGTTTTGCGGTATCGTGACAATCACCCCATCAAGATGCCATTTGTCTGCAATGTAAGGGCGTTTACGTCGCAATTGATTCGCATATTGCTGTCCAAATTTCTGGCATCATTCTCGAATCGATTCCTAGGTCACCTTAATGCCACGGTACAGCATCATTTTCTCGATATCCCGGTAGCTCAAAGGGAAGGTGTAATAAAGCCAAACACATTAACTAATGATTTCGCCAGGGAATCGATAACGGGAGTACATGAGCCAAGAGCCGCAAGCTGATTTGAGCTACTACAATCATCCTGCTCGCGCGTTAAGTTGACAATACCTTCTTGATCGTGCTTAGTCATTCATCCCTCGATTCAGCAATGCCAATTTTAGATGTGTTCGCCCTGCCCCCTCGCATGAGAATGATGTTCTTTCCAATATTCTTGAATCAGTTGGCAAAAACGCTCAATTTCCGTCTCAGTATTGTAATAATGTACTGATGCTCGGATGAAATGATTCAACTTTCTTCTATGCATATTTATGAATGTCCATTTAGATTCAGACACAGACACATTGACAGACTTTTTATGTAGCCACTGTTTCAGATGTTGCGGGTTATGCCCTTTAATGCTAAAAGTAACTAAGCCACTTAAATAAAGTATGTTGCTATCATGCATTAAGATAAACGGAAGCTCGCTTAACTTTTGTCGTAAAATATTTGCTAGTTTCTGAACTCGCGTAGAAATAATATCTATGCCAATATTTAAAGCATAATTAACTGCCGACCCTAGACCTAAACGGTTCGCTATGTTATTTTCCCCAAATTCAAAACGTTTTGCTGATTTAACACAGCGGTATTCATCAGTATTAATAAACTCAGCAGCAGTAAGGTCTAGATAGCAAGGTTCAAGATATTCAATCCATTTTTGTTTAATAAATGCAAACGCTGTTCCTCGGGGACCTCTGAGAAATTTACGACCAGCGGAAGTTAGAAAATCACACTGGATTTGAGTGACATCAACATCTAACTGACCGACTGATTGACAAGCATCAACTAAATAAGGAATGCCATATTTGGAAGCGATTTTTCCAATTTCCTCTACCGGCTGTATAACACCATTATTAGTAGGGATATGAGATATGGTAATTAGTCCGACATCATAAGATTTAATGCTCTTATAGAGAAATTCCATATCTAAGGTGCCACTAGAAGCTTCAGGAATAATAATGATTTTAACATTATCTCTCTTTTTTCTTTTTAGTAAAGCTAAGTAATTACTACCGTAATCACTTTCTGAAGTAATAATAACCTGATGAGGACGAAGGGGAAAAGACCAAAATACAGTATTCCAGGCTAATGTTGAGTTTTCAAATAATGCAATCTCTTCTGAGTGACAAGAGAGCATCTTTGCAATTAATGTGTACACATTTTCAATTTTTTTTAGCGAAGCTTCTTCAGCTTCATAACTCCCATTTTCTTGTTCTTGCTGCAAATAATTTTTGACCGTTTCAACAGCACATTTCGGCATAAGTGCCGCACCTGCATTATTAAAATGTATTAATTTTTCGACTACAGGGATTTCATTTCTTATCCCTTTGATATCAAGAGTGGATGCCATATACTTTACCTCTGATTTATGTTATCTGCAATTGACACAAAAACACGGCAACCAACCTATTTTAAATTTTAGATTAAACAAGGTTTGAGGTTGACGAGAAGGACAATCCGAGGTGTCATCAAATCGTACAATCAATAACCTAAAATCGACAATCTTCTTAAAAGAAGAGGACAATCCAAAATCTAAAATTGAATCTAACAAGGTAATTTAGAGAGATTTTGTATGAAGTAATTAAACAAGACTAACATCAATTTTGTAATAATTACTATAAAGATTTACACATTCTTTTTGCACCCAGTTTAGATCCACTCCTTGTTTACCAAAACGATCAAGAGCAAATTCATTTCCTAAATCATCTGGCTTTCCTTGCAACATCCAGGTTGCTAACCACTGACCGATAGCTGCGGCACCTGTAACTCCGAGAGAAGAACAACCACTGGCAACAAATAAGCCCTGAACTCCGGGTACAGGTCCTAACAAATACGAACCATCAGGCGTAAACATAGTTACCCCTTGTCTGTAAGAAGCAATTGGTAGAGACTTCAAAATGGGAAAAATTGACTTTAGTCTCTCTCGTGCCTCATCTATGGTCTCAACTACAGATTCAGTGTTCTGCATTGAGTCACTTTTGGGTATAGCTTCTGTATTAATTAAGGTAGGATTTGTCTCATAAAAGCCATATAAATAGCCACGGTTACATACTCTTAAGTATCCGTCAAGATCAGGGATACGCACAACAGGATGATATTCATGAAAACCTGGACATGAAACTGTGCAACCGCTTTGATGACGTATTGGCTGTACAGATAAGGTCAACCCCAATTGTTTGGCTATAGCGGCAGACCAAGGACCTGCGGTGATCGCTACTAAATCTGCGGGGATAAATCCATGATTGGTCTTCAAACCAGAAATTGTTCCGTTTTGAACTTCGAATCCTAAAACCTCCGTATTTAAACTAATTTGAACATTAAGATCTTTTGCAGCAGCAGCGTAAGCTAGAGCATATTGATGTGGTTCAAGATAGCCATCTTTAGGAACAAAGTAAGCACCTTTGACAGATGAGATGTCTGAATGGGGAATAATCCGTTGAATCTCAGAATGGGAAAGAAAATACGCATTCACACCATTTCTTTTTGCTTGTGCAACTTGATGTTCAAAAACCTGCATTCTCTTTTGTGTCAAAGCTAGCATTAGGCTACCACATTGGTGTAAGCCAGGTTCATAACCAGTTTCTTCCCGAAATCCAGATAATAGTTTCAGCCCATACTGTACCGCTTTAGTCATCAAGTCTGAAGAACGGATTTGACTAATGAGTCCAGCGGCTTGAAGCGTTGTTTCGGATGCAATATCAGAATTTCGTTCTAGAACACGGACATTAACTTGCCCCATTTTGGCTAGATGAAATGCTGTGGAAAGTCCCCAAATTCCGCCGCCAATTACCACTATTCGCAAATTTTGAGCCATACAAACTCCATGTAATGTTTACTAAGAAAAAATTTAGATCAAGAAAATGCATTAGAATAAATGCATATTTATTTACTTTTTTATTTCCTTTATCTATTAGTCGAGGAAATAGATGAATAGTAAGTCTACATGAGTTATATTTTTGATTGTAGAAAATAAACCTTGCTCGTGATTTAAACTTGCGTAGACAGTGTCTTTCATCAGAATTTTGTGAGCCTTTTTATATTGCCAAGATGGGAGTGTTGGGAATAGATGATGCAACTGATGAAAACATTCCCAATGTATCCCAGTAAAAAAATTTTCCAAGGAATTGCAAATTCTATTACGAGACATATAGATATTAACTTTAAAGTTTGTTTTTATTGGTAAACGCTCCATCATTGGGTAGTGCTCGCACAACTCGATAAAAGAGCCTATCCAGTTTGCAGTTGTGAGTAAAGGAACAAGCCAGTAAATAACTATCAAATTGCCCCAGCCAAAACAAAGTGAAACTCCTAGAAGAATAGACAAGTAAACAACGCGCAGCCACTTCTCTTGAGGAGATTCGTAAGAACTATAGATACGGTTTTTTATTAGATATTGAATATAGTTCCAGGTAGTTATTGGATCTAAAAGTTTAAACAAGTAAAGACGAACATTTTTAAAAGAAATGTTATCTCCATATAAACCACTTTTTTTCAAGCCTAAGTAATCTGGATCTTTATCAGGGTCACCCAAATTAAGATGATGATTTTTAACATGAGAAAAACGATATGCTGAAAAGCTTTGAAATACTAAATAACCTGCAAAAAAACTACCCAAGAGGTAATTTAGAATTTTGTTTTTAGCTAAAGTTTTATGAGTGGATTGATGCAGCAAATCTGCTAGTCCTCGCATTCGCGCCCCAATAATTACAATCGAAATAAAGTAAACTAGGTATCCAAAGATTACGTTCAAGTTGTTCCAAGCTATTACGGACATAGATATAGCTGCTGCTATAATTGTCCAATCTTCTACTAATTCTAGAAAACCGTGAAAGTTATTTAGCTTGAAAAGAGGTTGTAATTCTTTAATTATTGATTGAGAAAAACGATATTTTTTAATTATTAATTCCTGTGCTTTTTTTGCATCTTCTAAGTTAGAAACTGTCATTGAAACCTCCAAAAAAAGAATACTACTTGCTGGAATGTGGGTAACCGTTAACAACCTTTACAGAAGAAAGTGTAAGTAAAAGTTAGATGGGAAGCAATCCCCATCACGAGGATTGTTGTGCCTTGAAAAGTGATTAAAAGCTGATCTTTCTTGATGGATATAACAGATTGATATGTTTTTGTTTTGTAGATCACAAATCTGTTTAGCCATCTGATATAGTAAAGATAGTTAAACAAAAAATGCTTTAGCTACTAGCACATCAGCTTTGCAATTCCACTCTACAAGCTGTGTGTCCTACCATTAAACAAGGAAATTGCTGGGTTGAGATTAGTTTAGCTTTATTCTTGTTATGAATTAGCGATTTTGACAACTACTTTGGATACCCTTACACAAAAGCAATGTTAATTAATCTGCCTAAAAATAGAGCAGGTTAAGATAATGTTTTTGGATTTAGGCAACTTGAAAAATAGATTGCAATGGTTTGAATTCTACGGTAATTTACTGAGCATCATATTAATCATCTCCACCAATTCGCTGATGCCTGTAATTTTAAGCATACTGTAGTGATCGACTTTGAGATTTATGACTGTTGGAGTCTTTTCAAAATAATCACTGCGACTCTCAATGAACGAGTAATCATCACCATTGGCCTTGAAAATAGTTATAGGCGCAATGATCTGCCTCTCAGCCAGTTCGCGGAATGTGTACTTGGCTTCATATGTCTGGTGTACAATTTTAATTATTCGTTTCACCAGATCCAAATCGAGGTTCTTATATTTTGAGCAAATGAATGATGCGAAACTGTCTTCATCCTTTGCGACTTTCAAACACTCCTCCAGTGCAGGGTCGGTGATACTGCTTGCAAAAACCGAGAAAAGAATTGTCACATAGGCTTTGTTGTTGAATACAGGTTGATTGCCATGAATAGCTTCGTTCTCAGTTCTAACCTTCGGCGATCCCGGAGCGATCAAGAAGAGATTTTCTACACGCTCACCGGACTGCTCAAGCTGATAGGCAACCTCAAAGGCTACTCTTGCACCAAAGGAATATCCCCAAAGCGTATAGGGACTGGCTGGTTGAATACGTTTTATTTCCTTAATGTCTTCAGAAGCCATCTCACTAATGGAGGCAAATGGCTTCTCGCCTTGATTGATTCCATGCGCTTGAAAACCATAAAAGGGTCGATTGATATTTATTTCATCTGCCAGTAACTTCAAGTTCATTGGGTAGCCACCGAGTCCAGGCCAGCAATATACGGGATTTTTTACTCCCATGGACGATAGACGTATTAGACGCGAGGAATCAACTTCATCACTGTTAATCTTACGAGAGAGCTTCTCGATGGTTGGAGCTTCAAAAAGAGCATATAAAGGCAAGGTACAGTTAAACTCTCTGTTTATCCTGTTGATCATTCCCACGGCAATAAGTGAGTTTCCACCGGCTTCAAAAAAGTCGTCTTGCACTGAGACAGAATCCCACTTCATCGCCTTCTTCCAAATCTCGCTTATTCGTTGTTCGGTATTTGTCCGAGGTGTGATGATAGACCGTTCAGCCATTTCGATATTTACTTTGTCTGACGCTTCTAGTGCTTTAACATCGACCTTACCATTGGCGGTAACCGGCAACTTGTCCATCACTACGATTCTGTTAGGCATCATGTAATCAGGCAAAAAGTTGCGTATATCCTCTTTGATCAACTCTGCCGGACCTTTCATCTGGACGGCATCTTCTTTCATTCCTTCGCTGATTAACTGTTCATGGCTCACACGACCACCAACACAGAAGTAAGAACAACCCGATTTTTCATGACTGGCATTTAGTATTCTTGTTATCTGCTTTGCCGAAGGAAGATCGTTACCAGTCTCGGAGCTGTATCCTGAGGACATTAGACCAAGATTTTGGTCGTTCATCTGCAAATGTTGAAGTTTTCTGCCGAGCGCAATATAGTTAACCCATTTACTGTTACTTCTACCAACTATTGTTATTCCAAAACTTGCGTGTTCGTAGGTTTGCTGATTGATGGCTATTACATGCTTTTTCAGTATGAGGTCATCTGAGATTTTTTCCAAGCGACCGTCTTTGTATTTGTATTGACCCACAGGTAGATCGGCGATCTTTCCAGGATGACTTTGTACATAAATATCAACTGATTCATCTGACAATGACCTGACCTGAGGCATCAACTCAAAAGTACCCAGATAAAATTCCTCGTCTGAACATACTAGGTTATCCTTTACAGCAGGTACATAATCAGCATCTCCGATGCTAAACTCATATGCTGGAAGAATCTTGTCAAACAAACCCAATATGTGACCAGTTTCAATTTCAAGTACCTCTTGAATATTGTTTTTGTAAACTAGCTCAATAGCTTTCTTCTTTCCAATGAAGTGTATTTTTATTCGTATTTTTTCTGTACTGTCTATTTCATTTATTAGTATTAGTTGATGGCTTTCCGGATGGTAATAATAGTAACCGGACTTCAAATCAGCTATATTGACTAATTCAAAATACAGTTGAGTTGCATACAATGCACCCGGTGATGCGTAACCATATTTGGGTAATAGACGCTCGTTGCTGTGAAACTGCCCAAAATATCTCAAAATCTGACCTAATTCTGTGAAGCTTAACGCATCTAAGCTCCGAGAACCTGCCAAGCTGTAAGTCTTAGCCTCGGTAACTTGTCTATCCAGCAATCTCACAATATCAGCTTTCTGGATGGCACCACCCTCAAATAAACGGTAGGATTTCCGAGCAAACGCCAACCGCCGCTGTTCTTTGGTCGGTGTTTTACCTGGAAGATTGACCACCATTTTACTATTATTGCTGTCGGTATCCCTATATCCAAGATTCGACAATTGAGCCTTGATTTGAAGCTTGTTTTTCTTCGACAGATGGTGTTCTCCTTGTATACCTTGATCCATTAGAGCGGCTTCCTTAGGGCTCAATTCAATAAATGCAACCAAGTCAGGGCATCCGACACGGGAATTTTCCTTAATTATGACCGCTGCGTGCTTAACCCAGTCATGCATTTCAATTGTCTGCTTTACCTCGTCGAGTTCAATCCGAAATCCTCTAAGTTTCACCTGATTGTCTACTCGGCTAACGAACTGAACAGTACCATCTGCATTCCAATGGGCTAAATCGCCAGTCCGATAAAGTTTGGCACCTCCAGCACTCGTCGAAAACCAGTCGTTGACAAACCTTTCTTTACTTAAGTCTGGTCGATTAATGTATCCACGCGCAAGTTGAATACCACCAATGTATAGCTCACCAGTTTCTCCCACCGATGCTAACGATTGTTGGCTGTTGAGAATGTAATATTGGGTGTTATGAACGGGATTACCGATCGGGATTACTTTAGGATAATCAGCAATCGTATTTTTATCAATTTTAAAAGCGGAAGTATTGATAGTGCATTCTGTCGGACCATAAAGATTGATGAAGTCACATTCTGGCAGCACTTCGATGCCTTGCAGCGCAAGTTTTTTTGACAGAATTTCGCCGCCGCAGAATATTTGTGTAAGTGATTTGCAATTGTGGAATACGTCATTATCGAGAAGAGCTTGTAGCAGCGTCGGAACGCATTGCAGGGTCGTCACATCGTATCGGATAATAGTCTCGATTAATTGCTCTGGATCTTTATAGGCTCCGGGGCTGCTCATAATGATTTTACTGCCACAACAAGATGCAAGAATTTCCCATTGTGCCGCGTCAAAACTCATGGGTGTTTTTTGCAGAACAACTTTGTTCTGATCCAGCTTGCAAAAGTCTCGCATCCAACTCATCTGGTTGATAATACTGCGGTGCTCAATCATCACGCCCTTCGGCTTTCCTGTACTTCCGGAGGTATAAATGATGTAGGCTAAGTTGTTTGAACTTGATCGTTTGCAGAATTTATTTTGTCTAGCTATACCATATGGTATCTCAAACTCTTTAACCTCTTCGAGGGTAATAATTCGTGTACTCGGAGGCAACAGTTCCGTCAACCTAAAGCGCTGCTTTTCTTGTGAAAAAACAATTCCGACACCTGCATCCTCGACCATATATCTCAATCGGTCTTCAGGATATTCTGGTGATAATGGCAAATAAGCACTGCCTGAGAACAGAATACCCCAAATCCCAATGACTAAATCAAGCGACGGCTCAAGGAAAATACCTACATATTCATCGGCAGCTAGGCCAAGATGCACAAGATACGAACCTAAACGCGAACTGATTTCGGCGAGTTCTTGGTAAGTTAGGCATTCATTACCACAGACAACCGCTTCTCTGTCGGGTTGAGCCTGCACTTGAGCTTGAAATAAATCAGTAAGGCACTTTGCAACTAAATCTTCTGACTCTACGTTATTGAGCTTTTTGATAGTCAAATCATTTGCTTGCATAACTAATCTCCAATTACATGGTCAAACTTAGATCTATGTTTATGGAAAATTGCACCATCTGAGTTTTACTTTAGAGCGCCAGTGTGATGAACTGGATCAGCATTTCTCGAAATACTAATACATTAAAATCTTAATGTCAACAATCTCAATATCAAGATAGTATGTGAAAATTATCCAAAAATGATTGAATATGGCAGTTTTGGGGGTTTTTGTACAAATTAAGAGAACATCCCGGCTATACCGGTTATATCGCTGAGTCGAATGGCACTAAGTTAAGGTAAGCTGATTGACATTCAAATTACAATTTTAAAGAGCGTGCAGCATGGGCTTTAGCTCTGGTTTCGTGCAAATTAAATGTCTATTAGCTTAAAACCTAGACAGTACAACAGTTGTGTTACAAGAATTAATGAAAGTAGATTCTTAAGGACAAGCGCAATAAAACGGCGTTTCTCCAGCTTTTTGAACCCAGAAAGTTTTAGCTAATAAATCGGTGATGTTGCGTGCATTTGTTCAAATGACTGAAATGCAGATATAGTCTAACTTTTAGACTATATCTGCATTCCTTAACTTAGTGCCATTCGTCCCTGAGTCCTTGATACCGACTGCAACCTAAAAGCTACCTGTTGATTTTAAGTGGGCAAAGTAGTGTTTTAGGCTTGATAGTAGAGCAATCGCACAAACTTGCAACTTATTTTTTAAGCCGTGATTTGAGAGTAATAGATGAGCGTGGGCGTAATTGATTAGTTTTTTGCCCAATCAAAACGCTAATCAGCACGATCGCAATCCCAATGAGTTGAATTGGCGTAAATGTTTGGTGTAGTAAAACGAATCCAACGAGTGTTGCGACTACAGGACTCATTAATCCTAGAAATGAAACAGCCGATGCTTTGAGTTTATCAATCCCCCGAAACCAAAGCGTATAAGCAAGCCCAGTACCGACTAAGCCCAGATAAACGAAGCCCAACAGATTGGTTATTGAGAGATGAGTTATGGGTCCTTCAACCACTAAGGCAATTGGCAGCAGAACGATTCCGCCAACTGCTAATTGCCATGCTGTAAAGACAAGTAGAGAAACTGGACGCTTCCACCGCTTAACTAGCACAGTTCCTAACCCCATTGTTGCGGCTCCAGCGAGCGCGGCAATGATGCCAACACTATCAAGGCGCGCCGTAGGACCGAGAACCAGCAACCCGACACCAACAAAGCCAGCGAGCGCCGCCACAATAAATAGCTTAGACGGTTTTTCCTTCAATATTATCCAGGAAAACAGCGCAACTAATAAGGGTTGGATCGCGCCTGCGGTTGCAGCAACGCCGCCCGGAAGGCGATAAGCAGCCACAAATAATAGCGCTTGAAAGATTCCGATATTGAGACTGCCTAAGAGCAAAATACGCCACCACCAAATACCTTTAGGCAGTTGTCTTAACCATGCTGTCAGTAGAATACCAATCGGCAGCGACCGCAAGGCAGCTACCAATAGCGGATGATTAGGCGGTAGGAGTTCAGTTGCCACAAAATAAGTCGTTCCCCAGGTCATCGGTGCTAACGCAGTCAGCAAAACATCAGACAAGCGAACGGTATCTGTCTTCATAGTTTTAACTCGACATCAAGATACTCGAAATTGAGATTCTAGCACTTAATCTTAATGTTAAGATAATCTAGAGCAAAATTTTTAGGTAAACAGTATTTTAATGGATGCCGATCCAGTAGATGTAATTTTGGTACAATGGCAGAAAGAACGCCCGGACTTAGATGTGTCACCGATGGGTATTATTGGCAGGATGGGGCGACTGACTAAATATTTAGAACGATCAATTCAAGAGACAGTTTCAGACTTTGGCTTGAATGGTGGAGAATTTGATGTGTTGGCTACATTGCTTCGTTCTGGTGATCCGTATCAGCTTTCGCCGACTGATTTATTCAACACCATGATGGTTTCATCCGGTACGATGACGCATCGTATTGATCGCTTAGAACAAGCTGACCTTGTGAAGCGCACTCCCGATCAAAGTGATCGCCGAGGGATGTTAATTCAGTTGACCAATAAGGGTTTCAACGTGATTGAAAAAGCTGTTGAGGCTCATGTCGCTAATGGGCATCGTTTTCTTATCGTTTTAGATGAAGCGGAACGTAAAGTTCTCGCTCAATTGCTGCGCAAGCTTTTAATTTCGTTCGAGGAGTAAGTGTAGGGGTGAAATGAGCATTACACCCCATGCCTGATAGTCAATCAAACCAACGGTACGCCGCCGTGATAATTCCTGAACTACAGCTAATTCCTGCTCTGCATAAGTAAACTTTTGGTCGGCATAGCGCAGAAAAATTAATTTCAAAACCGGAACCGAGTATTCCGACGATTTCAGCTTAGAGTTAGCCCGTAGCTCATCGGCGGCTTCTTATAGGCGCTTTTCAACATCAGTGTAATTAGCTGGCATTTATAAAATCGCTTTTCAATTAATCTAATTATTCCCATTTTTAAGCTGGAAGCCTATACCACGTCATCATTAGCACAACAATTATTAGAAATTCTCTTGCCGAGTGCGATCGCGGAGGCGGATGGGGTGAAATGAGCATTGATTCCGAAAGTTACGCTAAAGACTTAATGAGCCGCTTTCAACACTGCGATCGCCAGGGACAACACTGTATCAATTGAAGTCTCTGAAATTTAAAGGCTTCAAACCCTTGCTATACCGTATTAAAATACTGTACCAAATAACTTATACTCTATTCGGTACGACAGAAAAAATAAAGTCATATGGGAACACACTCAACTTATTGGGGTTTCGCTATATCTACCCCAGAATGGTGAAGAAGTTAGGGGCGATCGCCCA
>NZ_JBYCCV010000095.1:0-13403 GCF_057473825.1 Aliterella sp. E5.1 | reverse complement strand
CTCTCAAGCATCGTTTCTGTCCTTTTTGTGGGACTGCTTACAAGGCTGAATCTGATTTCCAAAGCTAGTCTAGGTAATGCTTTAAGGTCTATCTTGCAGGTTTTTACACGTATCCTGTAGCAATCCCTAAAGCGCGTAGTCAACCTAAGTACCATTGGAGCTCACCTGGAGAAAGGTTCAGGAATTCTATTTGGCGCTCACAATGTAGAGCAGATTCTCAATAAACTATCATCAGAGGTAGCCATTACCCACATTCGCCCAACTTCTTTTTACTACAATCTATATGCTTATGTAGATATGGTTAAAAATCAAGGATTTATTGCAGCAAACTATGGTGCAGATAAAATTATTCCTTGGGTTTCTCCAATAGATATTGCTGCTGTAATTGCGGAAGAAATTGTTACACCGTTTGTGGGTAGAAAAGTGCGGTATGTAGCAAGTGAAGAACTTACAGGCAACGAAACGGCAAGCATTTTAGGTGCAGCTATGGGAAACCCCGATCTAAAGTGGAAAATTATTACCAACGAACAAATGCTAAGTGGTTTAGAAAGCGCTGGTATGAATCCACAAATTGCTGCTGGTTTAGTTGAAATGTATGCCAGCCTTTATAGCGGTTTACTAGCAGAGGACTATTGTCGCCACAAACCAACAGTCATGGGAAGAGTTAAGCTGACGGATTTTGCCAAGGAATTTGCTGCTGTTTTTTAAAATTCATTTATAACTATTGATATCAACCGCGATTTACCATACCAGATCGATGACAATTTTGCCAAACAGTTCTGGCGATGACTGCGCCAGGTAAGCATCCTTAGCGTCTTCAAAACGAAAAGTGCGATTGATAGGCGGACGAATCTTGTGCGCGTCAATCGCCTGTACCATCGTTTCGTACATTTGGGCGCTACCGACGCTGATACCGCGCACAGTAGCACTTTTAGCCATCAACAATCCAAAGTTTGGCGGAGCCTCAGCGAACGTCATTAACCCGATTAAGGCAACTTCACCTCCATAGCCTAGTGCCGCCAGCGACTGGTTCAGCGTGCCTGTTCCGGCAGCATCAATTACTTTGTCAATACCACCAGTCCGCTCAAATATTGCTTTTCCCCACTCTGGGTTGTCTCGATAGTTGACACCATCACTAGCACCAAGCTCCGTCCACCGCTTTAACTTGGTGTCTTGACTCGACGTGGCGAACACCTGAGCGCCGACCGCGCGGGCAAAAAGCATGGCAAAAAGAGATACACCACCGCTTCCCAGTACCAAAACTTTGCTATCCGAGCCGACCGGATGGTCGCCAAAGACAGCGTTCCAAGCCGTCAATGCAGCGCAGGGAAGCGTTGCGGCTTCGGCGTAGTCCAAGCTTTCTGGAGCGCGCACGATGCGATCGGCAGACAGAACGACATATTCTGATAGCATTCCATCTTCATTGAGAGAGCCTAGACCGAAGCTGATCTCAGCTTTGGGTGTCCCTCCAAGCCATGCAAAGTACAATCCCGTAACGCGATCGCCTATAGCCCATGTAGTAACACCAGAGCCGATCGCGTCGATCTCCCCCGCTCCATCGGAAACTGGCACGAGATCCCGGTCAAGAAGCCTACTCCCGAACTGCCCCTTGAGTATAAACTGGTCGCGGTAGTTGAGTGATACGGCATGAATGCGGATGCGTACCTCTCCTGCTTTAGGCTCAGTCATTGGGGCATCTTCCAGCACAAGTCCATCAAGCTCCGTAGCTCCAGCTTTCAAAATCCAACGTCGCATATTAAGTTCCTGTTTTGGTGTTTTTCTCGGTACAAAATCGGTCGATTCACCTCTAACTGCTGGAGTTTTTCGATGTCACTCCAAACTTTGCTGCTAGAAAAGATTAAGCAGCATTCCCGACTGGTGCATTCAGTGTCGCCATGTCGATTACTAGCCGATAACGCACATTTCCTCGTTCAAGCCGTTCAAAACCATCGTCGATATCTGCCGCCGCAATAACTTCAACATCGGCGGCGATATTGTGCTTGCTACAGAAGTCCAGCATTTCCTGGGTTTCTTGAGTACCCCCCACACCAGAAGAAGCCAGCCGCCGCCGTCCCATCGTTAGCAAAACGGGGCTAAAATCCAGGTCTGCGGGAATGCCAAGACAGCAAAGAGTACCGTCGAGTTTGAGAATCCGCAAATACGGATTGAGTGGATGACGGGATGAAACTGTATCAAGGATGAAATCAAAGCGAGCTTTCTGGGCTGCCATTTGCGCCTCATCAGTGGACAAGATCGCTTCGTTTGCCCCCAGTGTCTTCGCGTCAGCAAGTTTTGCCGCCGACGTACTAAATAGCACAACATGAGCGCCTAAAGCATGAGCGAATTTTACCGCCATGTGTCCAAGCCCACCCAGTCCGACAATTCCCACTGTTTTACCTGGTTTTACGTCCCAGTGGCGCAGTGGCGACCAGGTTGTTACCCCCGCGCAGAGCAGTGGTGCGACGCTTGCTGGAGCGAGATTAGACGGGATGTGATAGGCAAAATGAGTATCAACGACATACTCGTTTGAGTAGCCCCCGCGTGTAATGCTGCCGTCTTGTTTATCAGTGCCGTCATAGGTAGTTGTCACACCTTCGCTGCAATATTGCTCTATGTGGCTTTTACACGGTGGGCAGTGACCGCAAGAATCGACAATTGTACCTACTACCACCGCATCGCCGATTTGAAATTTTGTTACATCCGCCCCGATTGCCGTCACTTCACCTACGATCTCGTGACCGGGGACTAAAGGAAATCGGCTATTCCCCCGAATTGCGTGTAAATCGCTGTGACATACGCCACAGAACTGAATTTTTACGGCAATGTCGTTACTTCGCAATTCTCGCCGCTCGAAAGCCCAAGGAAGAAGGCGATCGCCTTGACTTAAAGCCGCAAGTCCATAACAAGGTCGTATCAATTGTTTCGGTTCAATAGCGGTATTTTTGGTCATTTGCTATTCTTCCTCTTTGTAGGTCATGAACCAAGGATAGATCGGCTAGGATTAAATTACTAGATAGTATAATCAGCATAAATTTATGAAAAATATGCAGTAATGAAGCGTGACGAACTAAATGACTTAGCCGCCTTTGTAGTGGTTGCGGACGAGATGAGCTTTACGCGCGCCGCGTCAAAACTGGGAATGTCCCCCTCTGCCTTGAGCCACGCTATGAAAGCCCTAGAAGATCGTCTTGGCTTGCGATTGCTGGCGCGAACGACCCGGAGGGTTTCAACAACTGAAGCTGGCGAACGACTATTAAAGACCTTGCGACCTGCCTTTGAAGATATCAACGCTGAACTGACAGCTTTGGGTGAAATGCGCGACAAGCCTGCTGGAACGGTACGCATTACCACGTTTAAACACGCGGCGACCTCTGTACTGTGTCCCGTCCTACCCGATTTCCTGGCTACATATCCAGATATCCGCGTCGAGATTACAATCGACGATGGTTTGACGGACATTATTGAGAGCCGTTATGATGCTGGCATCCGGTTTGGTGAAAAGGTTGCTAAAGACATGGTGGCAATACGGGTCGGAAATCCAGTGCTTACAGCCGTTGTCGGTTCGCCGTCCTATTTCGCTAACCGTTCCATTCCGATCACACCCCAAGACATTGCTGGACATCGCTGTATTAATTACCGATTTGTGACCTCTGGAGGTCTTTATCCTTGGGAGTTTGAAGAAGATGGGCAACCATTTCAGGTTAAGGTTGACGGCTCTGTTGTTTTCAATGACGGCGATTTGATTCTCGCTGCTGCTTTGGCGGGACTTGGGCTTGGGTATCTCTACGAAGATCAAATTGCCAACCATGTTGCTGAGGGTCGGCTGATCCAGGTTTTAGCACAGTGGTGTCCGACTTCTCCCGGCTACTACCTGTACCATCCAAACCGCCGCCAGACACCGCCAGCATTAGCAGCGTTGATTGATGTTTTGCATATTTAATCGGCTGGTATTGCCGAACCACAAATTGCCTGGCGATCGCCTTAAATTCAACATAAATCGCCTATCAGGGATTAGTTTTATTAATAATTTAAGGATTGCTAGATTGCTCAAGCGATGCGCGAACGTTTAATATCCCCCATTGGCGGCGCACCAAACAAACGGGAATATTCACGGCTAAACTGTGAGGCACTTTCGTACCCCACCCGATACGCAGCACTTGTAGCATCGGAATCTTCCGCCAGCATCAGGCGACGCGCTTCTAATAGTCTTAACTGCTTTTGATATTGCAACGGACTCATGGAGGTCACTTCTTTAAAGTGGTAATGGAAAGAGGAAGCAGACATACTGGCGTGTCTAGCTAGATCCTCAACCCGCATTAGGTTTGTAAAATTAGCCTTAATGAGTTTGATCGCTTCAGCAATGCGCTGCATCGTGCTACCCGATGTGGCAATCTGGCGAACTGCTTCGCCTTGTTCGCCCATCAGAAGGCGATAATAGATTTCGCGGATAATCATCGGTGCTAAGATCGGGATATCCTGTGGCGTATCCAAAAGCCGGGTCAATCGGAGCGCGCAATCGAGCAATGGTGCATCAGCATTGCTGACGAATAAGCCTTTGAGCGAGTTTTCTTTGTTACTAGCGATGCTGATTCTCCTAGGCTCTGCGCTCGCCTTAGTTTCTGCGAGAATATCACACAGTTGGCGTAAGTCTAATTGCAGCTTGAAGGCTAGATATGGCTGTTCTGGAGTTGCCTGTACTACAAATGCTCTCAGTGGCAGATCGACGGAGAGTGTCAGATATTGAGCAACACCATAATGATAGGTTTCTTCCCCTAGCAATACTGTTTTTTTACCTTGAACGACAATGACTAGGAGCGGTTCGCAGACATCGTGTAGTGAGGTGGAAACATCAGATACTCGTCTAAATTCCAGCTTGTCGATTGCTGTAGGATGAGAACCATTACCCTGACTATCGGTGTGTCTGGTGAGTAATGCCGCCAATTTTTCACACTCATGGTCGAGTGCATGATAGTTAACGATCTCAATTGCCATTTTGTTGCTTTGAGTTCATTTGAGGATTGTCGTCAATGGGCAATATAGCGCAATTCCATTAATTTTAAAACCTTAGTTTGGAGGATTAGGCAATTAAGCGCGAGGTTTAGGCATTGAACATCCTGTTGGTGGCTCTTAACATAAGCACATCTAATTACAAATTTAGCCATGACATTACGCACAAGCGCTTTTCTAATAGTGCCTATGGTGTAATTGACAATCCTCGGAAACTAATGACATCTAGCCCCTAGGATAATTACCAAAACATGAAAATTTCACAACCAGCCCGGTCTGAAGTGATTGAAATGTTACACCAAACTTTAGCGACTATTATAGAGTTGCAAACTCACATCAAGCAGGCGCAATGGAATCAACAAATAAATTTTTATCAGCCCCATGCAATCTATGACGAAATTGTGGCGATTGTGGAAGAATACATTGATTTTTTTGCCGCCTCAACGGTGTCTTTAAGCAGGGTAGACAGGAAAACAGATTGCCTAAAATCATCACTAAACCACTCCTCAAATACCATTATCTGCATCAAAAATAAAATAAATGCTTTAGCGACTCGTTTAGAACCTTACGCTCAGTTGCTGCGGGATACAAAAAAGCTACCAATTTAGGACTCAATACTAAATAAAGGCAAAAATCATGCAACTTCAACGCACAATAGGTTTACTGGTAGTAAGTGTAAGTATTGGGATTGCTGGATGTGTCCCCAAAAGCCAGAGTAACGCTCAAATTAGTCAAGCTCCGACTACTACTCAAACTCCCTTGCGCGAACCTGATGTAGTATATGTACTTACACCGCAGGAAGTTGTAGACGAGATGCTGGCATTAGCCAAAGTGACAAAGAATGATGTAATCTACGACCTTGGTAGTGGTGATGGTCGAATCCCTGTCACCGCCGCTCAGAGATTTGGGACTAAAGGCTTTGGTATAGATATTAACCCCGAACGTATCCGGGAAGCTAATGCTAATGCTCAAAAAGCTGGCGTAACTAATCACGTTAAGTTTCTCAACCAGGACTTGTTTACAACGGATATTAGTCAAGCAACGGTTGTAACGCTTTACCTTCTACCTGAACTAAATGTGAGGCTACGACCGCAATTATTTAAGCAACTTAAACCTGGAACTCGGATTGTGTCTCATGACTCTGACATGGGCGAGTGGAAACCAGAGCCAACGGTGCAAACAAAAGAAGGTTCTACTATCTATTTATGGACTATCCCCAAAGAAGTTCTTGCTAATTTGCGATAAGTGTAGTTAATAGGTGCTTGTCAACAGTAAAGCAGCGACTTCTGTACTGTTTGCTTAAATTCAATAATTTTAAGAGTAAAAATATGAGAATCAGGTTAAAACGCCGACGGTTTGGGCAAATAATGATTTCCGGTACAGTAGTAGCTGTGCTGGGAAATCTGACAACCAAAACTTGGGCGCAAACAAGCCCTCGTCGCCACGCACCAACCCAAGCACCAGAAGTAGTCGATGTAACGCTGCGAATCAATGGTACAGAACGTAATCTAAAAATAGAACCGCGCGTTACCTTACTAGATGCGTTGCGCGATCGCATTGGTCTAACGGGAACGAAAAAAGGATGCGATCGCGGTCAATGCGGTGCTTGTACTGTATTAGTCAATGGACAGCGCATTAATTCCTGTTTGTCGCTGGCAATTATGTACGACGATACAGAAATTACCACCGTTGAAGGGTTAGCACAAGGAAACCAATTACACCCCATCCAATCGGCATTTATTAAACATGACGGCTTTCAGTGCGGATATTGTACCCCCGGTCAAGTTTGTTCGGCAGTGGCAGCTATAGCTGAAGCCAAAGCAGGTACAGCAAGCGCAGTAACAGCAGATGTCAGGAAGCAGGGACAAGTTGAATTGACCGCTCTGGAAATCCGCGAACGCATGAGTGGCAACATTTGTCGATGTGGTGCTTATCCCGGCATTGTGGCGGCAGTGCAGGAAGTAAGTCAAGCCAATTCATAAAAAGACTATTTATTCTTTTAACTTCCATATGAAACCATTTGCTTATTTACGTGCAACCGAAACCAACACAGCCATTGAGGCAGCAAGCAGCAACCAAGCGAAATTTATCGCTGGAGGTACGAATCTCCTCGATTTAATGAAGGAAGGCGTAGAACAACCAGACCGCCTAATTGATATTACTAGAATACAGTTGGCGCAAATTCAACCCACAGCTAACGGTGTCCGTATTGGAGCGCTGGCAAAAAATAGCGATACAGCCAACAATCCTTTAATCCGCACGCGCTATCCGTTACTGTCCCAAGCTTTACTGGCTGGGGCATCGCCGCAATTGCGAAATATGGCATCGGTCGGTGGAAATTTGCTACAAAGAACTCGCTGTTACTACTTTTACGATACATCTGCGCCTTGCAATAAGCGTCAACCTGGGTCTGGCTGTGCCGCTATTGAAGGGTATAACCGCATCCATGCGATTTTAGGCATGAGCGACCAATGTATTGCTACTCATCCTTCCGATATGTGCGTGGCATTAGCAGCCCTCGATGCGGTGGTACAGGTGTCAGGAACAAAAGGCGATCGCGCGATTCCATTTGCGGAGTTTCATCGCTTACCTGGAGACACGCCACAAATTGAGACAGCACTGCAACAGGGCGAACTAATTACGGCAGTTGATTTACCCAATTCACCCTTTGCCGAGAGGTCGCATTACTTCAAAGTTAGAGACAGAACATCCTATGCGTTTGCGGTGGTTTCGGTGGCTTCTGGTCTTGATATCGACAACGGTACGATTCGCAATGCGCGGATGGCATTGGGAGGAGTGGCGCATAAACCCTGGCGGTCAGTAGAAGCAGAGAAAATTTTGATAGGTGCAAAACCCAACGAGCAGACTTTTCAAGCGGCGGCGGAAGCGACTTTAAAAGGGGCAAAAGGTTACAAACATAATGCTTTTAAAGTGGAATTGGCAAAAAGGGCAATTGTGCGATCGCTAACTATAGCAACAGAGGGGACAGCAGTATGAATCAAGCAGATAGATCGACTAATGCAGTAACAGGTAAGCCGATGGATCGGGTTGATGGTCGCCAAAAAGTTGCGGGGACAGCACAATACTCAGCAGAATATCCACAAAAAAATCTCGCTTACGCAGTTCTGATTAGCAGTAAAATTGCTCGTGGCTCCATCAAGAGTATCGATCTTAGTGTGGCAGAAAAAGCACCTGGAGTTCTAACGATTCTCACCCACGCCAATGCACCTAAACTCAAACCTATGCCAGGTTTTACAGCCGGAGGAGGTGCAGCAGAAAGTCGCATACCTTTGAGCGATAGTAATATCTATCATGCTGGTCAATATATTGGTGTGGTAGTTGCTGATACCTTTGAGCGCGCCACCCACGCCGCCGAATTAGTCCGGGTTACTTA
The DNA here is from genome assembly GCF_057473825.1 of Aliterella sp. E5.1. Classification (NCBI taxonomy): domain Bacteria; kingdom Bacillati; phylum Cyanobacteriota; class Cyanophyceae; order Chroococcidiopsidales; family Aliterellaceae; genus Aliterella; species Aliterella sp. E5.1. The sequence continues at coordinate 5,002 of NZ_JBYCCV010000095.1, read as the reverse complement.
CGCCCAACAACCGCCTTTAATTGAGATGGAGCGTTTGCGAGAGCGAGCAGTTGTGCCTAAAGGCAAAGTATCCCGAAGACCAGCAGATATACGGCGCGGGAATTTTCAGCAAGGTTTGGCTGAAGGGAAAGTACGGGTTGAAGAAACTTACACCACACCTACCGAACACCATAACCCGATGGAGCCGCACGCTACAACTGCCGTTTGGGAAAGAAATCGCCTCACCGTCTACGATTCTACACAGAACATTTTTGGTACGAGCAAAACTCTAGCGGCAGCTTTTGGCATTCCCGAAAAAAATGTCCGCGTTGTCTGCAAGTTTATCGGCGGTGCTTTTGGCTGTAAAGGTACGATGTGGTCGCACGTCCCCTTAGCTGCTCTCGCCGCTCGTTACGTGCGTCGTCCGGTTAAGTTAGTTTTGACGCGCCCGGAGATGTTTACAGGCGTTGGGTACAGGGCGCAAACAGAGCAACAAGTTATCCTAGCTGCCAACGAAGACGGTAAATTGACTGCTATAGCTCATCAAGGTATTTCTGATAGTTGCCCGGAAACAATTGGTGAATTTGTCGAACCGTTCACAAAGGCTACTCATATGATGTATGCCTGTCAAAATATGCAAATTTCACAACGAGTTGTGCTAGTAAACAAGGGTCAGCCCACGTTTATGCGCGCCCCCGGTGAAGCTTCAGGAACCTTCGCCCTTGAATCTGCCCTTGACGAACTTGCTTATAAGCTAAAGCTAGACCCGATTGAATTACGCTTGCGTAATTACGCAAACACCGACCCCGATACAAATTTGCCCTGGTCTAGTAAGTCGCTCAAGGAATGTTACCAGCTTGGGGCTGAAAAGTTTGGCTGGTCGCGGCGAAACCCCGAACCGAGTTCGATGCGCGACGGTCGTTATCTTGTGGGGATGGGGATGGCTAGTGCTACATACCCTGTGCTTCACTTTCCTGCTAGTGCTGTAGCCAAAATTATGGCGGATGGTAGCGTCGTTGTCCAAAGCGGTACGCACGAAATGGGTACGGGTACGGCAACAGCATTACCACCAGTGGTTGCTGATGTGTTGGGAATTGCTGTCGAACGGGTGCGATTTGAGCTTGGCGACACAGAAATGCCGCGTGCGCCAGTTTCCGGCGGTTCGGCGACGATATCTTCTGTCGGTACGGCAGTTGAGGGAGCCTCGCAAGCAGTCCGGGCGAAAGTATTAGCCATAGCCCGCGCCGATCGCAAATCGCCGCTTTACAAAATTCCTGCTACAGAAATTGTGATGGAAAATGGCGAGATATTTCTTAAAAGTAATCGCACTAAAAGCGAAACCTACACATCGATTCTCCAACGCAATAATTTGAAGATGGTGGAAGCCAGCTTTGATGCTAAGTTCGACCAAGCAGATAAAAAATACTCAATGCACTCGTTTGGCGCGCAATTTGCCGAGGTGCGTGTCGATCCCGATGTTGGTCAAGTTCGCGTAACCCGCTTTGTGGGAGCTTTCGGCGCAGGACGAATCATGAATAGAAAAACCGCAAATTCGCAATTAATCGGCGGGATTACGATGGGTATCGGCATGGCGCTGTTAGAAGAAACTATAACCGACTATCGTTCTGGGCGTATTGTCAATCCCAATTTGGGCGAGTACCACGTACCCGTTAATGCTGATATTCCAGCAATTGAAGCCTATTTTGTAGAAGAAAACGATCCCTATGTTAATCCGATTGGAGCTAAAGGAATTGGCGAAATTGGGATTACAGGTGTAGCGGCGGCGATTGCCAATGCGGTCTATCACGCCACTGGCAAGCGCGTTCGTTCTCTGCCCATCACACTAGACAAATTAATTTAACCTAAAAAGCGACCATCCCATAAAAATGAAGGAATTTATCGCAATTTTAGCAGAACTTGAAAAGAGCAACCGTCAAGGCAAAACAACTATCCTTGCTACGGTTATTGAAGTCCGGGGTTCTACCTATCGCCGCGCAGGGGCGAAGATGCTGCTAACTTCTAATGGTTGTAGTGTGGGGACTATTAGTGGCGGCTGTCTAGAAGCGGATGTCTCTTTGCGATCGCAGGAAGTGATGGCAACGAGGCAACCAACAGTAGTAACCTATGACACAACCTCTGATGAAGATATTGTTTGGGGATTAGGACTAGGCTGTAATGGCTTGATGCGCGTTCTAATTGAGCCAATTACACCTCAACAAACAGATTATGTAGAGTTTCTGTCTAGGTGCTACCGCGATCGCCAATTGGGAGTAGTAGCAACGTTAGTTAGCGTTACAGGCCCAGTGCAGGAGAAAGTTGGAACTCGTTTAATGTTGCAACAAAATGGCAATTTTATTAATCATTTCTCAAATTCTGTAGCAGCAAGCCTAGTCGAAGACGCACGCGCAGTATTAGATGGTAAACTTTCCATCTTGAAATCCTATCAATTACCTACTGGTGAAATAGAGGTTTTTATTGAAGTTATCCAGCCACCATTGTCCCTTGTAATTTTTGGTGCGGGTCACGATGCAATACCAGTAACACGTTTTGCTAAAGAACTAGGTTGGAATGTAACTGTTGTGGATACTAGGCAAGCTTTGGCAACCCAAAATCGGTTTGCTGAGGCGGATACCATTGTGCTATCTCGTCCAGAAAATATCTCTGACTATGTTGCTGTGAGCGATCGCACTGTTGCGGTAGTGATGACTCACAACTACCTACAAGACCTTGAACTTCTCAAAATCCTCCTACCATCGCAAGTTTGCTACTTAGGTATTCTCGGACCCAAAAGCAGAACCGAGCGTTTACTTGAAGAATTACGCCACATAGGAACTCAGCCAACTAAAGAGCAAATGCACCGATTATATGCTCCTATTGGACTTGACATTGGTGCTGATACTCCCGAAGAAATCGCTTTATCAATTATTGCCGGAATTCAAGCTGTTACTACCAACCGTTTGGGAAACCAACTACGAGAGCGAAATGGATCTATTCATGAGCAAGTTCCCAAGCAGAGTATTCAATTAAACCCACCAGCTAAAAGGTATGTCAGCATATGAATGGAATTGAAGAATATAACCAAAACATTGGTATTGTCATTCTAGCTGCCGGGGCATCAACGCGCATGGGTACGCCTAAGCAATTGTTGCGCTATCAAGATCGCAGTTTACTTCGTCACACCATAGAAGTTGCTATTGCCTCTGTCTGCCGACCAATTGTTGTTGTTTTGGGAGCTAATGCCCAACTTATTAGGTCTGATATTAGCCAGCTTTCTATTCAAATAGTAGAAAACTTGCAGTGGACTGAAGGCATGAGTTCTTCAATTGGAGTAGGGATTCAAGAGCTAAAAACTTCTTGCCCAGAAGTAGAAGCAGTAATAGTCACACTTTGCGACCAACCTTTCATTTCTACCAAGATTATTAATCAGCTTGCCTCAGCATACCATTCGACAAATCAGCCTATTATTGCTTGTAAGTATGCAGAAACCCTAGGCGTGCCAGCTTTATTTAGCGATTGTCTGTTCTCGGAACTTATCACGCTTACTGGTGGCGAAGGAGCAAAACAAGTTATTAACAAGCATTCTCAGGAAGTGTTTAGTATCTCCTTTCCAGAAGGCGCTACGGACATTGACACACCAAAAGAATACGCGGATCTTCTTGTTATGACATGAATATTGCTAACAAAACTTACATAGAGAGAAAATACCAGCGTTCGGCACTATTTGACAATGACCTTTTCTTAAGTACGCAGTGTCGGCAAGTTTGCTTTGCAAATTACAAATACTCTTGGAGATTTACCCATGACTAAAGTTGCACTGCTCGTAGAATTCAAGGCAAAACCTGGCAAAGAGCAAGAACTCGTTACCTTCCTCATTAACGAACAACCGTTGATAGCTGCTGAACCCGCCACAGTAGGATGGTTTGTTGTGCGTCTGGACATTCAGACTTTTGCGATCTTCCATGCCTTCAATGAAGAAGCTGGATTACAATCTCATCTTAATGGGCCAATCCCCGCCGCGCTGATGGCTATTGCCGACAATTTGCTAGCTGAACCACCACAAATTCGGCACGCTGACATATTAGCAAATTTACTGCCAGCCTAAAATATTCACAATTTTTTGCATATTTAGTTATCGGCAATTAGAGATTGCTGAATCATGACATGAAAACAAATAACTTGAAAATTACGGAATACATACTTATGCAGCCTAGATAAGCTAATGGACACTTAATTTGAACGAAACAAGAGCTAAAGCTTATGCTGCACGCTTTCTAAGATTGTAATTTGAATGTCTATTAGCTTATCTGGTTTCCCTGTCGCTCTCGATCTTTTCAGTCATGGCACTAAGTTCGCCTGCACTAAGTCAAACGCAAAACCTGCCCTACTGGACTAAAGCTACACCGCCAACGGTAGCTCGGCAAGAGCTTTATCCAGAAGTTTTGAACGGAAAAATTTACGTGGTCGGCGGTTTACTCAGCCCAGCCACAAGGTACTCAGCCCAATTTGAGTCTTACGATCCGCTCAAGGATGCTTGGACAGAATTAAGACCGCTCCCTGAAGCACGCCATCACATTACGCTATCGGCAGTCAATGGTTTACTCTATGGTGTTGGCGGTTTTACTGGTGGGTTTCCAGACTGGCGCGCGCAGCCGACGATGTTTGTATATAATCCCACTTCTAATACTTGGACTAAAGGCACTGACCTGCCAGTGGCTCGCGCCGAGGGCATATCCGCAGTAGTTGATAATAAAATCTACCTAATTGGTGGGCGCGTTCGAGCTACTGAAAACGCTCGGCTATTCAACGACCACATCGACAGCGTAAGAAACGAAGTATTCGATCCGGCTACTAAACGCTGGTCAGCCCTTGCCAATGCACCGACACCGCGAAACAGTGCAGGGTAGTGCGTCAGATTATTGTGGGATAGGTCACGATATCATTCCAAGTCCATGGTCGAGAGGTTAATCCTGCTCGTTGTGCGGCAGTGGACTTGAACCGACTATGCTGCCAAATCCAATTGAAG
>NZ_JBYCCV010000094.1:0-14357 GCF_057473825.1 Aliterella sp. E5.1 | reverse complement strand
ATCTTTGGACAAGGTTGAAGATGAACTTAGCTTAGGTCTATTAGAACTTTGTGCTGACCCAGACCGTCTTCGCTCTCTAACTTTCTTCCCTCCTCTATAGCTACTTTGTTAGAACGCAACTTGGTATGAAGTATCGGGATCGGGAAATTGTCCAACGGCTCTTAAACCATCTGGGTATCCAACCACTCCGTAACGCTCAACTAGCGAACCTAGAGCTAGGTTCGCCCAATCGGTAGGCTGTACGTCAGTAATCTGGGAAACAGATGTTACTCGTTCTGGCTCTATAACTTGGCTAAAAGCAAAGTCGATTTCTTTGGTAGCTATTTGAGAGGGTTGAGCTTTATTTGGGCAAATGCCGACAAAAATTGAACTGAGTAGTAAATTTGCTAGTAGTTTCATTTTTGGCGATCGCACTTGAACTAACTAAAAACAAAAGTCAAGTTAATAATATTACCTAAAATTAAAAGTTTAATAGTAAACACTCTGGGAACGTGACTTAAGTAAACGCAGTCTTACACCAAAATACCCGACGTTAAGCCTAAAGACGAATGTAATTGGTACATAATTGCCTGAAACTGATAAGTTAGAAAAAGATTGGCTTTTGGTTAAATTCAGATTATTGAATACATTGACAACTTCTAAGTAATAAAAGCAGTTCTCTTGACTAGGAGAGTTGTTACGATACTTTCTGCCGGAAGGAAAAATGAGTAAAACTACCCTCAAGAGCGCGAGCGCTAATGCCCCTGATTTACTTATCAATGCTGGCGAACGGAGTATGCGTTTGATGTTGGTAGGTCAACAACTTACTTCGACGGTGGCGCAGACAAAGTAGCCGGATCGAGGTTAATTAAGGGCAATGCACCACTACCAGCCATTACGGTCGGAAAGCGACCATCCCATTTTTCAATTGCTTGTTTTTGCAGCAATTCTTTTGTTAAAGTTAGCCGTTGCAGTCTTTGCGCTTCGGCTTGTCCTTTGGCGCGGTTTACTTCGGCTACGGCTTCTTTGGAGGCTTTAAGCGCAATAAATTCTGCTTGTTTTGCTTCTTGTTCGGCTATTTGTTTTGATTCAATAGCTTTGCTAAATTCTGGCGAAAAAGTGAAATCAACTAAAGAAACGTCATCGATCAGTATGCCGTAATTGGCTAAACGATTTTTGAGATTGTTATCTATTTCTTCTTTTAGAGCGTTGCGCTTAGTAATAATTTCTTCGGCGGTTTTATTGGCAGTAGCGGCTTTCAATACCTCCGAAACTGCTGGGGTAATAATTATACTAATGATCGCCTCCTGGTCGCCAATTCGCTGAAAAACCTTATTAACTTGCGTTGTGTCGATATGCCAATTGACAGCAAGCTGGGTAGAAACTTTTTGTAAATCTTTAGAAGCCGCATCCGCAGTAAAGCTATTTTGTTGAACGCGGACGCTCAGGCGTTTTACCTGAGTAACAATAGGTAAAATTGGGTGAATACCTTCGTCTAAAACGTTGCCTTGAACTTTGCCAAAGTTTAAAATTACGCCTCTTTCTCCAGCATTGACAATTGTAAATGGTTTAAAAATCACTGCAATAACTAACAAGGCAAAGCCTCCGGCGAGCAAAGAACTGAATTTAAACTTATCAACGGTCATAGATTTGATGCCCAAAAATGGGATAAGCATATTACTTTTATAATTAACTAAACACTGAAATAGGTGACAGTTACGGAAACAGTAACGTTTTAGCCGATAAAAATAACTGAGTTGGCAAAGTTATGATCCAAACCCGAAATGTGGCGATTTTGATATTTGATGATGTAGAAATATTAGACTTTTGCGGACCTTATGAGGTTTTTGGGGTTACAGGTAAACGGAATAATTCAGCGCCGTTTAATGTTTATACAGTTGCCGAATATTCAAAACCTGTAATTGCTCGCAATCAGTTAAGTGTTAACCCGCAATACTCTATCAAAGACTGTCCGCAGCCAGATATTTTGCTCTTACCTGGTGGTTATGGTACACGCCAAGAGATGCACAACAAAGTTTTAATTGAGTGGATCGTAAAGCACTCTCTACAATCAGAATTATTGCTATCTGTATGTACGGGCGCTTTGCTACTAGCTAAAGCTGGGTTGCTAGAAAACTTAGCCGCAACTACTCATCACCTTGCTATCGATTTATTCAAAGAAGTTGCTCCCAACACAGAAATTAGAGCAGGCGATCGCTTTGTAGATAATGGCAAAATAATTTTATCTGCTGAAATCTCTGCTGGAATCGATATGTCGCTCTACGTTGTTGCTAAACTTTTAGGAAATGAAGTAGCTAGAGAAACGGCTGAATATATGGAGTATGACTCTAAGGTAACTTTTGCAAGTCCAGCAAATTAATTTTCAATATCCTTGACTATTTTTAAGAAATACCTGCTAGAATAGCTAAGGTGAAATCAATGGGGTGTCGCCAAGTGGTAAGGCACCGGGTTTTGGTCCCGGCATTCCTAGGTTCGAATCCTAGCACCCCAGTTAAATCAAACTAAATACAAGTTATCGATTGGCAATATGTGCAACGATAAACAAGGTATTTTCACGCCAAAACAATGAAGGCAGATACTTGTAGCATTTTAGCCCTTGACTTTGACGGTGTACTCTGCGATGGGCTGATAGAATACTTTGAAACCGCTTGGCGCACCTACTGTCAAATATGGTTGCCTAATAGTTCCACGCCACCAGACGAAATAGCTGCTAGTTTCTATCGCTTGCGTCCTGTAATTGAGACAGGTTGGGAAATGCCAATATTAATTAGAGCTTTGATAAGTGGAATTTCCGAACAAGAAATATTGCACCAATGGGGAGCAATTTCTCAATCTATTTTACAAGCAGATAAATTAGTAGCTATAGATATTGCTTTAAAACTAGACCAAATCCGCGACCAATGGATTAATACCGATCTTGCAAGCTGGCTGAGTCTGCATAGATTTTACCCCGGTGTAATTGAGAAAATGCAAAATCTCTTTAATAGCAACTTGCAGCCAACAATCGTTACCACCAAAGAAGGGCGCTTTGTTAGCCAGTTATTGCAGCAACAAGGAATAGAAATGCCCGAAAAGTGGATTATTGGCAAAGAATCTAAGCGTCCCAAGCATCAAATTTTAAAAGAATTGATAGCAGAAACACAAGTAAAGATCTGGTTTGTAGAGGATCGACTCCAAACTCTGCAATTAGTGCAACAACAGCCCAAGCTTGCCGCCGTGAAGCTATATTTAGCTGACTGGGGATACAATATCGCATCGGAAAGAGAAAAAGCCCGTCAAACCTCCGGCATTGAATTAATATCGCTATCGGACTTTACGCAAAAAAACTTCCCAACCTAGCTTGCGAAAACTGCTAACGTTAAATTGATTAGCTATTAGCTACCTATGCTTGACCTTACAAAACTAGCAAATTCTATGCAAGGCATCAGCCAGCACCTCACACTGGAAGCGGCGGCTAGTCGCCAGCGTATGAATTTAGCCCAGCAATTACTACTAGCCGCTTACGCCCAACAAGCAGCTTTGGTAGAAAAACAACAACAGTGGCGCGATCGCATATTATTTAATGCAGCTATTCCCGTAGAACCCCTCAACACCTGCATCGACTTACCCATACCGCCGAAAGTGCATACAGTTATTGCTACCGATGGTTCGCAAATTGCCCCCAACCATCACGAAATTGCCTACTGTTATTTGCTCAATATTGGTAGGGTAATGCTGCACTACGGACAAAATCGCCAGCCGTTGTTAGATAGCTTGCCTGAAGTATTTTACCGCCCTGAAGACTTATATGTTTCTAGACAGTGGGGCATTCGGACGGAGGAATGGATGGGTTACAAGCGTACTGCCTCAGAAACCGTAATTTTGGCAGAATTAGCCAAAATTGCGCCGATGTCTGTGCCAACGTTGGCAATGGTTGATGGTTCGCTGATTTACTGGTTTTTAGAACAACTGCCCCCCGAAGCGCGCGATCGCATTTTGCCGCCAATTATTGAAGCTTGGGATCGGTTGCAAGAATTTGGCATTCCGATTATGGGTTATCTTAGCGCCTCAAGAAGCGGTGAAGCGCTCAACTTTTTACGCTTGCAAGCTTGCATTCATGAAAACCCGGATTGTCAGACTCATTGTCCCAATCAATTAGAAAAACTGCCCTGTCAGGTACTAGAACCGCTCAAAGATGCGGCATTGTGGACAATTGCCCTAAAACCAGGGCAACGCAGTGCTTTTTGGCGAAGCTCGGCGCGAATTACCGAGTCTTACAATACGCACGTTATTTACTTTTGCTACGTCCATGTCGGTACAGAAATTGCCCGAATTGAATTACCCGCCTGGGTAGCCGAAGATTCGGTACTGTTAGAGCAATCTTTGGGCTTGATGTTGGCACAAGTTCAAAAAGGCTACGGATACCCCGTAGCCCTGGCGGAGGCGCACAATCAGGCAGTAGTAAGAGGAGGCGATCGCGCAAGTTTCTTTGCTCTGCTAGAACAGCAAATGATTAAAGCCGGATTGCAAAATGTAGCGATTTCCTACAAAGAAGCCCGCAAACGCGGCAGTATTGCCTAAATTATTAACGCTGATGGCTATCAACGGCGGCTCTCAAATTACCTTGATGGGCAGATAATAAACGATTACTTTCCTCCTTGTCTAAGCCCGTCCAGTGCATGGCTAGAGCAAGTTTGACCGATTTACCACTTTGTTCGAGCAATAACTCCGCTTGTTCAGGGTTTAAGTCCGTTAAATCTTGCAACATTCGTAAAGCGCGATCTCGTAGTTTTACATTAGTTACCGCCACATCAATCATCCGGTTGCCGTAAACTTTGCCTAGCTGCACCATTACCCCGGTAGATAAAATATTTAAAGCAAGCTTAGTCGCCGTACCAGCTTTGAGCCGCGTAGAACCTGCGAGAATTTCCGCCCCAGTCAAGAGGCGAATGTCAATATCGGCGGGGTTACTTACTTGTTCCACAGGTACGCAAGCGATAAAAATAGTTGTTGCGCCTCTTTGACGTGCCGCTTGCAAAGCCCCGTGTACATAGGGTGTAGTGCCTCCGGCGGTAATTCCTACCACTACATCTAGCTCAGTTATTTGACGCTGGGCGATCGCACTTGCACCATCTTCAGCACGATCTTCCAAGGCTTCCGAGCTTCTTAGCAAAGCCCCCGCACCACCCGCAATAATTCCTTGTACCAATTCCGGTGGACTGCAAAAAGTTGGCGGACACTCCGCCGCGTCTAATACCCCCAGCCTGCCACTGGTTCCCGCGCCAATATAAAATAACCTTCCACCATGCCGTAAAGCCTCTGCCGTGCGTTCAATAGCCTCAGCTAAGGGGATTTTTGCCGAAGCTACTGCCGAAGTCGCATTTTCATCTTCGCGGTTAAATAGCTCAACTAATTCTAGACAACTGAGCTTGTCTAAATTTTGACTATTGGTATTAACCTGCTCCGTTAGTAAGTGTCCCCGCTCTAGATTAGTCATTTTATAGTAATCCTTCAAACTGGCGGCGAATCCGCTCTAATTCCGCATCCGGGATTTCTTCATCGCCTTCTGGCTGCGGCTTGCCTTCTTCTTTCCAGTCGGTATCTTCCACATTGCTTTCTGGTGGTACAGCTAAAGCGCCATCAGGGACAAGTTCCCAATCATAGCCCGCACTTTCACAAAATTCTTCTACTTCATCGCTGTCCATACCTTCTACAGTCGCTGGGGGAAAGTCTTGAGCTTCTAGCATTAGCGCAAAACGAGTAGCATCATCTTCTGATTCAAACATCAACAGCTTATTGCGATCGCCGACTTGAATTGTATGGATGCCCTCGTTCTCGGTACGAGCATTAAATAATAAAACAAATACGCGCATAGGTGCGATCATCTTTAATTTCACTCCTCAATTACTCATTTTAAGATTTCATCATTGTCTACCATAAAGAACTAGCGCTAACTTAAGATCGTAATTTTCTGAAACTTATAAATAAATTTAGCGTCCTTAGTATCTAGCATGGCGCGATCGGCTAATTAATACTTCTTGTTCCCCTTGCCGTCTTAGCACAGCAGTTGTAACATCTATGGACAGTTCAATCGCTCTTGCTAGCTAGTGAGGTGGAATGACGAAATTGTCCCAGCAAGTTGATAGCCAATCTACATCTAACTCCCGCCAGCGTTTCTGGTTTATCTTGCTCAGACGCACGGGAATATATCTAGGCATTCCGCTCTTAATTGGAGCTATGGGGGGTGCTTGGTGGTTGTGGGTGTTTGTGCAAGAGCGATTAGCGCCGATAGTGCAAGAAAACTTAATTCAAACTTTAAATAGAGATGTTCAGTTAGGGCAAGTCGAACGAGTTTCCCTGACTAGCTTGCGTTTTGGCTCGTCGGCTATCCCTGCTACACCTACCGATCGCGATCGCGCTACGGTGGAAGCGGTAGAAGTTAAGTTCGATCTATTTCAACTAGCTTTTACGCGCACTTTGAAGCTAGATGTTACTTTAATTAATCCTGATATTTATATCGACCAAGATCGAACTGGACAATGGATTGCTACTAGCCTCAAAACCCAGGAAGGTGAAGGAGCTTTTAAAACTCAATTAGATAATATTCGGGTGCAAAATGCTGATGTCGTATTAGCGCCCAATCTCCAAACCAAAGGCAGAAATGAAATACAATTTAACATCAGCAATGGTGCGGCTCAGCTTTTAGAAAATAACCAGTTAATCAAATACGATTTAAACGGTCAATTGGCAACCAAAGGTAGCTTGTTGCTTCAAGGAGAAACCCGCCTCAAAACTGAAGAAACAAACCTACAGCTTCGCGCTCAAGATGTTTTAGCATCAGAAGTAACTCGGCTGATTGAATTACCTCTAGAATTGCAAGCAGGTAGAGTCAGTGGAAACTTAAGAGTTCAAACCAAGCCAGAGCAGCCAACGTTGTTGTTTGGGGCAGTAAATTTAAACGCCGTCACAGCCAAAGTAAGGCAACTACCCGCAGCTTTTAACAAAGCTAATGGGACTTTGCGGTTTAAAGAAACGCTAATTGGACTAGATAAAATTACTACTAGCTACGGTTCAATTGGTGCTACAGCCAACGGAACTTTAGATACTTTAAGGGGTTACAACATCAGCGCCAGCGTCCCATCGGTAACTTTAGCTAATGCCCAAAAAACTTTACGCCTTCAATTACCCGTACCTGTAAGCGGTACAGTCCGCGCCAACTTGCAGTTGGTGGGCGCTCTAGAAACACCAATTTTATCCGGTACGGTTGCTAGTATCAAAACCGCCCGGATTGACAGAATAAATTTTAAAAACATCCGCAGTGATTTTGCTTTTGCACCCGCAAAATCGGTAATTGCTTTTAGAAATATTCAAGCTTTACCCACCGCCGGAGGACAAATTTCTGGAAACGGCATTATCAAGCTAGGAGACACGCCCCAACTAGGATTTGATACCGTAGCGCAAAATATTCCTGGAGATGCAATCGCGCGGCTGTACAATGTCTCGCCACAGTTTAAGCTTGGCACAGTATCGGCTAAAACTTTAGTTGGCGGTGCGATCGATAATTTACAAACAATTGTCAATTGGCAAGCACCTCAAGCTAGTTACCCTGGTAGCGGGCAAATTGTCATTAATAACGCCGATACCTTTACTTTCCGCGATACCAGACTTGCGGTAGCAGGTGGGACAGTCCAAGCGGCAGGACAATTAAAAGGCGAAGTTTTTAGAGCATCAGTGGTTGCAAATAGAGTCAGGCTAGGACAAATAACTTCCGTGCCGCCAGCCTTGCAAGCGCCTTTGAGCGGTCGATTTAATGTTTCAGGTTCCACGAAATCTTTTCAAGCAGAAACGCTTGTAGCTACAGGTATGGGGCAATTAGCGATAGGTAGCGGTACAGTTACAGCAACAAATATCCAACTAAATAAAGGCAACTGGCAAGCAGTAGTTAGACCCCAAAACGTACAGTTAGGTAGCCTAGTCGAAGTGCCGCCACAGTTACGCAATGGCAAGTTGACGGGTGTATTTCAGGCGGCGGGAACTACGGCATCTTTTCAACCCAATGCGATCGCCCTTGCCGGGACAGGACAATTAAATATTGGCGGTGGAACAGTTACAGCAACAAATATCCAACTAAATAAAGGCAACTGGCAAGCAGTAGTTAGACCCCAAAACGTACAGTTAGGTAGCCTAGTCGAAGTGCCACCACAGTTACGCAATGGCAAGTTGACAGGAGTATTTCAGGCGGCAGGAACTACGGCATCTTTTCAACCCAATGCGATCGCGGCAGTAGGCAACGGACAATTAAATATTGCGGAGGGGATAGTTACGGCAACAAACGTGCAACTAAATAAAGGCAACTGGCGCGCCAATGTTCAAGCTCAAGCCGTACAATTACAACAAATAGTTCCTACCACTGTACCGCCCCAGTTTCGTGGGAGAGTAAGCGGAGTATTTATTGCGGCAGGAACAACCGAATCCTTTGAGCTAAATGCGATTTCAGCTACCGGGAGAGGACAATTAAACGCTGCTAGTGGTAGGCTTGTAGGTACAAATATTGTCTTAGAACGAGGCAACTTTCAAGCCCTTGTCAATGCCAACCAACTCCAACTAAGTCAATTTTCTCCAGATTTACGCGGTAGCTTAAACGGTCAATTGCAGGTAGCTGGCAATGTAGCAGATTTTAGCTTGGCAGGAGTCCGCGCTGAAGGACGAGTACGGTTGTCTCAAGGCGTGTCTTTGGTAACGCAACCGCTAACGGCGGCAATTGAGTGGGATGGCAGAAAAGTTACTGTTTTACAAGCCACATCTCCAGACACTATTGCTAGTGGAGTTATTTTTGTCAATCCGCAAATTCCTGCCATTGAATCGCTAAACTTGCAAGTCCAGGCAAAAAATTACGCTCTGCAAGACTTACCTTTTACTCTCCCAAGTGCCGTAAGTTTAGCTGGGCGGGGAGATTTTGCGGGGAGAATTAGTGGTACTCTACCCACCCCGAACGTAGTCGGTGCGCTGCGTCTGCGCGACTTGGCAATCAATAACTTAGCTTTTGAAAGAGTTTTGACAGGCAACTTGCAAGTCACAGCTACTGAAGGCGTAAACTTAGACGTTAAAGGCAATACCGATCGCATTGCTCTAAATTTAGACACTAATTATCGCCCTAATACCTTTTCAGTGCAACGCGATCGCGCGATCGCTACTGGTCGAACTAGCGGCGAAAATCTCTTAGTAAATGTCGAAAACTTCCCTTTATCCGCGCTAAAGTTGCGCTTGCCAAGTGCAGCTTTGGGTTCAACACCTGTCGCTGGACTATTAACTGGGGATTTTACAATTAATCAAAAAACAATCGCCGTTGCTGGCAATGTAGCGATTTCTAAACCCGTTTTAGGTCGGCTGCAAGGGGAAGAATTCACGGGGGAATTTACTTACAATAATGGTGCTATAAGTTTGACCGATGCGCGATTCAAGACTGGCAATAGTCTCTACGCGGCAACCGGAAGCTATACTCCCAATGGTTCCGGCGCTCCTCAAATCAAAGGACAACTCAAAGTTAGTCAAGGCAAAGTAGCCGATGCGATCGCTGCTTTCCAATTGCTCAACTTGCAAGGTTCTCAAGGTAATGTGTCGCCGACCCCAGGGGGAGCAAATAATCTCAATACTGTACCTGTAGGCTTACCGGGTGCGCCTCTACTTGCTCAATTGCGCCGTTACTCCGAAATTAATATGCTGCTTCAGCTACAGCAGCAACAGCGCCGTGACAACACTCCACCTCTACCCCAGCTTGAAGACTTAGAAGGCATCTTTAACGCCGACATTGCCATTAATGGTTCTGTACCAAACGATCTCGCTGTGCAGTTTGACATTGACGGCACAGATTGGAAACTAGGCAACTACTACACGGCGAACCAAGTAACAGCAGAAGGTAGCTTTGCTGATGGTGTTTTGACTTTTGCTCCCTTGCGCCTGCAATCAGACCAATCTTTAGTAGCATTTACAGGTCAACTTGGTGGTAGTCAAAGGCAATCAGGACAATTGCAAGTCAACAATTTTCCGATTGAAGCGCTAAATAGTTTTGTGAGGTTACCTGTAGATGTAACTGGCAAACTAAATGCTCAAGCAACCTTAACTGGTCAACTTGCCAATCCTCAAGTAGAAGGCGAACTTAGTTTAGTGGACGGCACTCTTAATCAAAAAGCCATTAATAGCGCGATTGCTAGTTTTAGTTATAACAATGCTCGATTAAACTTCGATAGCAATATCAAAGTTGATAGTCCCCAGCCAGTAACAATTAGCGGTAACGTGCCTGTACCATTGCCTTTTGTAACCGCTAAACCAGAATTTGGCGATCGCATTACTCTAGATATCAACGTTCAAGATGAAGGTTTAGCACTACTCAATCTATTTACCAACCAAGTAGCTTGGCAAAGCGGTCAAGGCAATGTTCAACTCCAAGTCCGGGGAACTCTAAAACAACCTGTAGCTACAGGTGTTGCTACGGTCAATAATGCCACAATCACCGCTCAAGCATTGCCCGAACCCTTGACTAATGTAACAGGCAGTGTAAACTTTGATTTTGACCGCCTTCAAGTTGAAAATATCCAAGGCAATTTTTCTCAAGGTCGAATAGTAGGGCAAGGTGTGCTACCAATTTTTAGCAGTTTGCCACCCAATGACCCCGATCTAACTAACCCGTTGACTTTTAGCTTAGACAATTTAGCTCTCAATCTCAGAGGCTTGTATCGCGGTGGTGCGAGTGGCGATGTATCAGTAACTGGCGCAGTTTTGCGTCCAGTAATTGGCGGTGAGGTGCTATTGGCTGATGGTCAAGTATTGCTCGGTGAAACCCAAACGGCAACAACTTCTAGCCAGCAAATAGCCAATTCTTTACGTCCAGCTAGTCCGAGTCCGGCTTCTACTTCTCCAGAGTTTAATAATTTACTTCTGACTCTCGGCAATAATATTGCCATTACTCTCCAACCAATCTTGCAATTTCAAGCGGGCGGTACTCTTACTCTCAACGGTTCTTTAGACGATATCCGCCCCCAAGGTAATATTCGTTTGCGGAGTGGGGGTATAAACTTATTTACTACCCAATTTGTTCTCGCTCGCGGCTACGAAAACAAAGCAACTTTTTTACCCGATCGCGGACTAGACCCTACTCTTGATGTTCGATTGGTGGCGAGAGTACCAGAAGTTACTCAATCTAGCAGGGTTCCTACTTCCCCAATCTCATCGGAAATTAGTGAAACTTTGGCTACCGATTTTGGCTCTCTGCGTACCGTGCGCGTTCAAGCTAGGGTAGAAGGTCCGGCAAGTCAAATCTTTGACAATCTAGAATTAACCAGCGATCCTAGTCGCAGCCAAAACGAAATTGTTGCTCTCATTGGCGGTGGCTTTGTTGATACTCTGGGACGGGGCGACAGTACCTTGGGTTTGGCAAATTTAGCAGGCTCCGCCCTACTTGGCAATTTTCAAGGAACGGTAAGCCGAGTTGGGAATGCTATTGGGTTAGACGAACTACGTTTGTTTCCCACCGTTACAACTTCCGAAAAATCGCGCAACTCAACTCTAGGGTTAGCGGCGGAAGGTAATATTGATCTTTCTCGCAATCTTTCAGTGTCTGTGCTGAAAATATTAACAACTAATGAGCCTACGCAATTTGGTTTAAGTTATCGGTTGAGCGATCGCCTCCGT
This sequence comes from Aliterella sp. E5.1, assembly GCF_057473825.1. Taxonomy (NCBI): domain Bacteria; kingdom Bacillati; phylum Cyanobacteriota; class Cyanophyceae; order Chroococcidiopsidales; family Aliterellaceae; genus Aliterella; species Aliterella sp. E5.1. The sequence continues at coordinate 2,690 of NZ_JBYCCV010000094.1, read as the reverse complement.
CTTCGTACTTCAACTAATTTAAATGCGGAAAGTTTGGCAATATTTGAATACCAAAATAGCTTCTAAGCTTGAATTTATACATAACTATTAAGTAATAGTATAATTTCATACTTGCCCAACAAATTTTTAGCTCGAAAACAAGCTTGTCTTCACAGTAATTTTACATAACAATAGGCATGAACAAGTTATAGTTAGTGACAAATTTAAGGATTCATAGTCAGTAGGAGAGTTGATTATTAAGTAATTTGAAATAAATAAAAAATCATTTAACAACAAATCAGTGGGATTATTTTATCAACCTGTAGTGTGAGGAGTAATAGTGTTTTCAGTAAAACAAATATCAATTTTTACAGCCACAATTGTTGCAGCCAGCACAGGAATTGTTGCCCCCGTTACCGCAGCTTCCTTGTATGAAATTACTGGCTTAGATTTTCTGCCTTCAGATATCAATGACAGCGCCCAGGTAGTAGGACAAAAGTATTTGTGGAAATGGCAATGTTATTGACCTAACTACCCTTCCTGGTGCTAACAACAGCAATATTTTTGCTACATCTATCAACAATAACGGTGCGATCGTCGGTGGCGGATTGACTGTAAATGAGTCTACGACATACCAAGAAACTATACTCGATCAAGCCTTCATCTCGGATGGTCAAACGATTTCTGACTTACCCCGTAATTACTCCTGCATCACTTTTTGTCCCCCTATCACTGCTGGAGGCATCAACGATTCAGGTACAGTAGCGCTAGTTTACGACGGTCGCCTTGGGTTAGTCCAACAAACCGATGGGACAACAACTGTTGTGCTGGTTCCTAGAGCGCTTTTTAATATTACTATCAACAATCAAGACCAAGTAGTAGGTACTGGTGTATCTACAGGTGTTGGTCTTAGAGGCTTTTTCTCTACAAATGGCGACCAGGGGGCTCTCATCGCAGCTTCAGCCAACCCTAACAGTTCTTTTCCGCCATTTAGTTCTAGTGCAAATGATATTAACGATTCAGGTACTATAGTAGGTAGCTCTAGTGTTTTCGACCCATCTATTTCTTCAGGATTTGAAACCGCTACTTTGTGGGAAGAAATTAGTCAACCTGGAGTTAGCTTGGGGACGCTGGGCGGGGATTATAGCGATGCGCTAGGTAGTAATAACTCTCAACAGATAGTTGGTTCATCTACCCTCGCAGATGATTCAACAGAACGCGCTTTTTTATGGGAAGATGGCGAACTAATTGACCTTAGTAGCTTGGTTGACCCAGGACTAGGATGGGAACTTACCTCAGCAATTGAGATCAACAATAATGGCGATATTATTGGCATTGGAAACTTTAACGGCGTGCAGCGCGGCTATGTTGTTAAAGCAGTACCCGAACCAAGTTCTATTTTAGGAATATTAGGCTTAGGAGTATTTGGTGTTGGTAATTGGCTAAAACGCAAGAATCAAGCTTAATAGAGGCATTTTCGTAGGTACGTTCTGACGGAATGTATCTACTAATCTTCCACTGCACCTAAAGCTTTTAAAGTTGATTTTTGTGCCTGGGTCAAGCCTTTGACATCCGTAATTTGCATTCCTTCGTAGGGACGAGGCGATCGCATAGACAAAAAACAATTTTTTGTTTCCAGATTCCAGCCTTTAATTGTCTCGTCAAAGCTACTACTGAAAACAATCTGTTTTGATATCGACGGTAAGACCACAAGCGCATAGACAATTCCTGTATGTCCGGTCAAAATTTGGGTGCATTTTCCATTAAATAAATTCCATTGGCGAATAGTTTGGTCAAAGCTACCGCTTACCAATTGCCAATTATCGATGGTAGGCAAACTTGAAAAAGTCGTTTCTAGAGGTTGATAAGAAACTGAGGTAACGGGCGCGGTATGTCCCGTTAATATATGCGTACATCTTCCAGTAGTAATATTCCAGACACGAATAGTTTGGTCAAAACTGCCACTAGCCAACTGCTGACCATCAGGACTAAAAGAAATAACCCACACGCTATTAGTATGCCCTTGGAGCGTAAAAATACATTTTCCCGTACTGACTTCCCAAAGTTTGATAGTTTGATCGAAACTACTACTAGCCAACTGTTTGCCATCAGGACTAAAAGCCACCGCCGTCACTGAAGCTGTATGATCTGTCCAAGTTTGCAGGCACTTTCCAGTTTTCACGTCCCAAAGTTTGACCGTTTGGTCGTAACTAGCACTCGCTAAGTGGTCGCCATCAGGACTAAAAACCACCGACCAAACCCAACTAGAATGACCAAGTATAGTCCGCAAACACTCTCCAGTTTTATAGTTCCATAATTTAATTGTGCGATCGCCACTACCCGTTGCTAAAATTTCCTCTTTGGGCGCAAAAGCTACGCTCCAAACTCGGTTAGTATGTCCTTGGATAGTTTGGCAACATTCACCTTTAGCTAAATTCCATAACCTAATACATTGGTCTTCATGTCCGCTTGCTAATAAATTACCGTCTTTAGTTAAGGTGATCGCTAAAACTGCATTAGTATGTCCAATAATAGTGCGATCGCATTCCCCGGTTTTGACATTCCATAACTTAGTTGCATGGTCATACTAAGTTGCGGTCAGAGGTAGTATTTGAAGATGAGGGAAGAAAGTCATTGAACGCAGGCGCTCACTATTAGAAGAAAGTTCAAGTAAGCCTTGGCAAAGTACATCTTCTACCTGTTCAAGGGAT